>CAXNND010000241.1:0-4168 GCA_964203105.1 Desulfamplus sp. | reverse complement strand
ATGCCCCCATGAAAAGATAGAGTCCCAGTGCTGTAATACCCCATTTTGTCCCCATCATAAGAGGTGACATAAGCACAAACATATTCTGCAAAACAATCGGTACAGGTCCTATTGGGATGGCAAGATAGGCACCTGCAGCAATCAAGGCTGCAAACAGTGCAGAATATACTGTCATTTTTAACTCATCTGATATATTCATATTTTTACTTACAGTTGCTGTTTGTATTCAAAGCTAAATTTTACCATTACACTGTTAATTGGCTGTGTTAATAAGTATCATGGTAAAAGCAGTCACCGTAGATGATTTTTTTTTCAGTTCCATCATTATCTCTTATTATCAATGCCCCACTTTGATCTATATCAACGGCAACCCCTTCGTAAACGTCATCAAAAGTTTCAATACGTACATGCTTGCCAATAGTAGAGGTCATCTGCTTCCACTGTTCCATAAGTTTGTGGTTAGTTTTAATATACCTATTATTAATGGGTTCGGTATGAGACACTAATTTTGAATCATGGAGAGATATCAATCGTGGTTGCACATCAATATCCATTATGTTCATTAGCTGCTTTTCAAAATGGTCAAGAAACGAATACAATAAATCCATTATACAAATATCTTGGACTGAATCGTTGCCTAATACATTTTTTATTGAGATAGCATAAGGTTGATAAGATTCAGGGTTATTATTTACATTAATGCCAATACCTATATTAACAAATGAGAGGGAATCACCTTCAGTTTCCATTTCGGACAATAACCCAGCAAGTTTTTTATATTTGGCTGATGTTTTGTCTTTAAGAAGAATATCATTGGGCCATTTGACACTTACATCTAATTTATACTTGTATTTTAATGTTCTGGCCAAAGACAAGGATGCAGCAAAATTGACCTGAAATACGAGGTGAAGGGGCAGATCAGGCCTCAATATGATGGTAAACCATAATCCACCTTTATTGGAAAGCCAGATTCTGTTCAACCTTCCTCGTCCTTTAGTCTGCTCTTCTGCAAGAACGACACTCAGATTTGGAGCACCGTTGCGTGCAAGTTCTCTGGCCTTGTCCATTGTACTGGAAAGAGTCTTAAAATGGTGAATTTGACCAGTCCTTTTTATCCCGTTTACTTTGATATAATCTATATTATTATTTATAAAATGATAGGGCATGAAGTATATCCTAAAAGTAAAAAGAATTCAAAACGAACTAAGCCCTTATTAGCATAACGCTGCTAATAAGGGCTTAGGTTAAACTTTAAATTAAAAGATCAATTATTTATCCATTATAAGCTCAATCATTGACATTGGAGCAGCATCACCTGAACGTGGTCCAAGTTTGACAACCCTTGTATATCCACCTTCTCTGCCACCAAACTTCTCTGCAACATCATTAAATAATTGATGCACAACATCTTTTTCTCTAATATAGGCTAATGCCTGACGTCTTGCGTGTAAGTCTCCTCTTTTAGCCAAGGTAATCATTTTATCCGCATGTTTTCTCAATTCCTTTGCCTTGGCATCGGTAGTCTTAATGCTCTCATGCTTGAATAGGGATGTCACCATGTTTCTGAACATGGCTTTTCTGTGGCTTGAGGTTCGATTCAGCTTTACGCCTGCTTTTCTATGTCTCATTGGAAATTTTTTTCTCCTTCGTTAACTTGATATTCATCAGGAAGGGTGTTCCGAATCTTCGTCCTTGGATAGTTGCTCAACCACTTCATCTTCAGCAGGAGGTTCAAATCCATCAAGATCCATGCCAAGGGAGAGTTCCATTGAAGTCAATACCTCTTTAATTTCATTTAAGGATTTCCTTCCAAAGTTCTTGGTTTTCAGCATTTCACTCTCAGTCTTCTGAACAAGCTGATAAATTTTAAGTATTTGGGCATTTTTAAGGCAGTTGGAACTTCTTACAGAGAGTTCCAGCTCATCAACACTTCTGTAAAGATTCTCATTAAAGTCTTTAACAGATCTGTCATGCTCCCTGTCTTCCTGCTCAGGCTCGATGTCTTCATCAAAATTGATAAAAGGATTCATCTGCTCTTTAAGAATTTTTGCAGCAAAGGCAACGGAATCCTCAGGAGTAACACTGCCATCTGTCCAGACCTCCATGGTCAGTTTATCATAGTCAGTTTTCTGTCCAATCCTGGATGTACCAATCACATATTTAACTCTTTTTATAGGCGAAAAAACGCTATCTATGGGAATGGTTCCGACCGGTGCTTCGGGATCATTATTGGCAGATGCCAATGCAAAACCCTTTCCGGTTTTTACCTTCAAGGACATTTTTAACATACCACCCCTTGATATTGTTGCAATATGCTGATCAGGATTGAGTACCTGTACACCTGGAACGATCCCCTGAAGGTCTGCAGCAGTTATATTGCCTTCTCTTTCAATATTTACCGTTAAAGTTTTATCTTCTAAACTGTCAACCTTAAGCTTAACCGCCTTAAGATTCATTATGATTTCAGAAACATCTTCTCTAATGTTAGGTATTACACTATATGCATGAAGTGCCTCCTCAAACTTTACAGAAACAATTGCTGCACCATAAAGGGACGAGAGAATGATACGCCTCAGAGAGTTACCTATTGTTATTCCAAAACCCCTTTCAAGGGGTTCACATACAAATTTACCGTATGTAGAAGTTGTTGTAACAACCACCTTTTCTGGCCTGATCATCTCATGCCAGTTTACATATACAAGTTCATCTGATGACATTGTTTATCTCCTGATATAATCTTAGGACAAACTGCTACTCCATTCAATTATTTTGAATAAAGTTCTACAATCAGCTGTTCCTGTATGGGCAGTGTAATATCTTCACGGTTGGGCAGTGATTTGACTACCCCTTTTAATCCGTCTTTATCAAGTTCAAGCCACTGGGGTATTCCTCTTCTAACAACTGTTTCAACAGAATCAGCAATAGCCTTTACATTTTTGCTTTTTTCTCTAAGTTCAACAACATCACCACTTTTCATAACATAGGATGGGATATTAAGCTTTTTCCCGTTTACTATAAAATGGTTATGTCTTACAAAGTGCCTTCCCTGCGTTCTTGAACTTGTAAAACCAAGCCTGAAGACCACATTATCAAGTCTTCTCTCTAAAAGACCTAAAAGATTTATACCTGTGATGCCCTTCTGACTATCAGCATTAGTAAATATAATCCTGAACTGCTTTTCAGAAATTCCGTAAATTCTTCTTACTTTCTGTTTTTCTCTTAGCTGAATACCGTAATCAGAACTTTTTCCACGACGCTGACCATGCTGCCCAGGTGGGTATGCCCTTCGGTCAAAACTGCACTTGTCTGAATAGCACCGATCTCCCTTAAGAAATAACTTCATATTTTCGCGTCTGCATTGACGACAGACAGAGCCTCTATAACGTGACAACGTTTTCCTCCTTATATAAAAAAACTATGAACAAGGCAAACAGAGCTGGTGAAATTAAACCCTTCTTCTCTTTGGCGGGCGGCATCCGTTATGAGGTACAGGGGTAACATCTTTTATCATGGAAATATTAAACCCCAGAGCATGTAATGCCCTCAGTGCTGATTCTCGACCAGCACCAGGTCCCTTAACATAAACGCTGACATTTTTCATCCCATGTTCCATAGCTTTGGCACCTGCATCCTCGGCGGCCATTTTTGATGCAAAGGGTGTACTTTTTCGTGAACCTTTAAACCCCTGAATACCTGAACTTGACCAGGAAATAGTATTTCCTGCCTCATCGGTTATTGTTACAATAGTGTTATTGAATGTTGATTGAATATGAACAACACCCGTTGATATATTTTTTTTTACCTTTTTCTTTGTTACTGTTTTTTTTGCTTTCTTCGCCATTAGATTACCTATGCATCCCGTTTATGTGGATACCCAATAATGAGTGTAATAAACAATAAAGTGTCATAAACAATACTTACTTCTTCTTTTTAACAGCAGCACGTTTTGGACCTTTTCTTGTTCTGGCATTCGTGCTTGTACGCTGACCACGACATGGAAGGGATTTTCTATGACGAAGCCCTCGATAGCATCCTAAATCCATTAGCCTTTTAATATTCATTGAAGTTTCTGCTCTAAGTTCACCTTCAACTTTATATTTACTGTCGATGATCTTTCTTATCTCATTTACCTCTTCTTCAGTAAGATCATCAGCTTTCATAGTTGGAT
>CAXNND010000240.1:0-4168 GCA_964203105.1 Desulfamplus sp. | reverse complement strand
AAACACCATTTACCTTTGTGGCCTTGAACAATATCTGTGCATTCATCTCTTTTGCTCTTAGCACAGCCGCCGTATCTGTAGTAAAATATGGGTTACCCGTACCTGCAGCAAAAATAACCACCCTACCCTTTTCAAGATGACGAATCGCCCTTCTCCGTATAAATGGTTCTGCCACCTTGTTCATGCCGATAGCAGATTGAACACGGGTGGGTACATCATGTTTTTCAAGGGCATCAGAAAGAGCCAGCGAGTTGATAACAGTTGCTAACATACCCATGTGATCTGCCGATGCCCTGTCCATTCCTGCAGAACTTCCTGCTACCCCTCTGAAAATATTACCACCACCGACAACCATGGAGACCTGCAATCCAAGAGCATGTACCTGAGCAATCTCTTCTGCAACATAATTGATCATTTCAGGCTTTATGCCAAATTTTTGATCTCCCATGAGTGCTTCGCCACTCAGCTTGATAAGAACTCTTTCAAATTCAGGCTTAACCACTACAGATGATTGCATATTTTCTGCATTGTCGTATTTAGAAAATAGCGGTTCTGATGCACTCTTCAATGGTTCAATCTCCACGGTTTTAATCTCCTTGATGTTATTCGCCTACCTGAAACCTCACAAATCTTTTAACAGTGATGTTCTCACCTATTTTCCCAATGGCTTCAGTGGCCATTTCACCTACGGTCTTTTTGGTATCCTTGATATACTGCTGACTCATCAGACATGAATCTTTATAAAATTTCTGAATCTGCCCCTCAACAATTTTGTCCACAATGCTTTCGGGCTTGCCCTGCTCAAGACACTGTGCCTTGTAAATGTCCCGCTCTCTGTCAATAACAGACTGGGGAATATCTTCAGGATTGAGTCCTCTGGGGTTGGATGCAGCAATGTGCATAGCCACATTTTTTGCAAACTCCTGAAAATCTGCTGTTTTTGCAACAAAATCAGATTCACAGTTCACCTCAACCATGACTCCGAGTTTTGCACCGGCATGAATATAAGTGTAGATAATACCTTCAGAAGTTGCTCTACCCGCCCTTTTCTGAGCTTTTGCAAGACCTTTTTTTCTCAGGAAATCCAATGCTTTTTCAAGATCTCCATTTGTCTCTGACAGTGCTTTCTTGCAGTCCATCATACCTGAACCCGTCTGTTCTCTCAGCTCCTTAACCATTGCTGCTGTAATCTCAGCCATTTTACATCTCTCCTTAAAATATATTCTAAAGCCAGCTTCTATCTTCCGGCTGTTCTTCTTTTGATTTTTTCTACCACAGGACCATCAGAACCATCGGCAATCAACATTCTTTCTGAGCCATCATCATTGTATTCAGGTTTGGAATCATCTTCCACAAACTCATTTTTGTCTGAACCTGCCTGGCGTCTCTCCTCATATCGCTCTCTGCCCTCAATACAGGCATCAGCTATTTTTGACGTAAAGAGACGAATAGAACGAATAGCATCGTCATTGCCAGGAATTACATAGTCAATATCATCTGGATCACAGTTTGTATCAACAACAGCAACAATAGGTATGCCAAGGCGTTTGCCTTCACTGACAGCGATGGTCTCGTTTTTGGGATCAATAATAAAGATGGCTCCTGGCAAACTCTTCATTTTACTGATACCACCAATGTCAGACTCAAGTTTGATCTTCTCCTTGAGCATCTGGGCACGCTCTTTTTTGGGATAATCCTCAATTGTTCCGTCATTTTCAATGTTATTAAGGTAGTCAAACCGGCTGATATTCTTCTTGATTGTCTGAAAGTTTGTCAGCATTCCACCAAGCCATCTGTTCTGGACATAATAGGTTTCCGCACGACTTGCCTCTTCATAAATTGACTCTCTTGCCTGTTTTTTTGTTCCCACAAACAGAACACTTTTACCCTGGGAAGCAACATCAACAACAAAATCGTAAGCATCCCTGAACATCTTGACAGTCTGCTGAAGATCAACAATGTAAATCCCATTTCTTGCCCCAAAAATATACTTTTTCATTTTTGGATTCCAGCGTCTGGTCTGATGACCAAAATGCACTCCTGCTTCCAGAAGTTGTCTCATTGATACGTAAGCCATTTTTTTCTCCATAAATTAATTAAAGGTTTTACCGCCACTCCCGTCCTCTTTAATATCCACCAGTCTCTGAACCTGTTGAAGGACTCCCAATTGCCTGACAAAACAGTTGCTCACAATAAAGTAACTGTTTAAAATCTTGACAATATCGACGTTTTAAAGTCATTTTTCATAGACAGACAGGCACCTGATATTAAATCAGAGAGTGTGAGAGATGATTATCATTAAAACGATGTATTACAATTACAAACACAACTAATGAGATCACCACAAACAAAAAATCTTGTGATCTTTATCAAATTTTGTTTTTATTTTCAATTCTTTTTATTTTCTTCTTTTACTACGTCTTCTCCTCATTACTTAATCAAGGAGAATATCAAAACATTATCTTTAAACTCTCTTGAGCTTTTCCAAATAGACCACGCGATCATGCCCTGCATAATCCTTTATAAAAACAGGTTGCTCATACTGTCTAGTCTTTAAAGCCTCATGTTCAACCTTCTTTTTCTGATCAAAGCCCATCTCCATTAGCAAAACACCGTCTGGTTCAAGATAATCAGGAGCTGATACCATGATCTCTCTTAAACATGAGATTCCATCTGCCCCTCCATCTAATGCAAGCAAAGGTTCATAATCACGGACATCCTGTTGAAGAGTCTTAATATCATCGGTTGAAATATACGGAGGATTTGAAACAATAACATCAAACTTTGTACCCTGCTTGATTGGTGAAAACCATGATGCGGTAATAAAAAAAAGATTTGTAAAACCAGATACTGATGTATTATCAGAGATTGAAATAGACTTATTTGGAAGAGACTCAGATAGAGGTAATGAATCTGACATTGAGGCACAAATGCTGTTTTGCTTTGCAATCATGGCTGCTTTTGGAGATATGTCTGTTGCAAAAAATATCAAATCAGGGTGCTCTTTTGCAATAGAGATAGAAATTGCCCCTGAACCCGTTCCAAGCTCTAATACCCGAATAGTATTTCTAAAAATAGTATCTTTATATCTATAGTTTTTATTCAGTTGCTCTTGCTCAACCCTTTTATTTTTTATCAGATTTACAGCAGCTTCCACAAGTGTCTCTGTATCCGGTCTTGGAATCAAAACATCAGGAGTTACAAGAAATTGGGAATCCCAGAACCCTTTGGTGCCTGTAATGTAAGCCACAGGTTCTCTTCTAACTCTTCGTTTAATCAGTGATTTATATGTGGCAAGCTCACCTTTGTTTAGAGGGCGATCAAATTGAAGGTAAAGATCAAGCCTGCGGATATTTAATGCGTGGCAAAGAAGAATTTCAGCTGTCAGTCGGGGACTGTCAATATCAGAAGATTTGAAATACCCCTCTGTCCATGATAGAAGATTGATGATTGTCCATGTATCTGGAACAGTTTGGTTTAGCCGCATATTATTTGAGGTGATCTGAATTGTTTTAGATTAACTGATACAGTTGAAAACAATATAATTATTGAGCATCTTTGAGTGCTAAAGCCTGATAATAGGTCTTGAGTTCATCAACGATCTCCTGAATATCACCAGACATGATGCTTTCAAGGCGATAAAGCGTTAACCCGATACGGTGATCTGTCATTCTCCCCTGTGGAAAATTGTATGTTCGGATACGTCCACTTCTATCCCCTGAACCGACCTGATCCTTACGCTGTGCAGCCCGTTTTTCCTCACTCTCTCGAACCATGGCGTCAAGGATACGGGCTTTTAGAACCTTGGTTGCCTGTATTCTGTTCTTGATCTGAGATTTTTGATCCTGACAGGTTGCAACAATGCCTGTTGGCAGATGGGTCACTCTGACCGCTGAGTCAGTTGTATTGACAGACTGACCTCCAGGTCCTGATGAACGAAAGACATCCACCTTTATATCGGCAGGATTCAGATCAAGCTCAACATCTTCTGCTTCAGGAAGGACAGCTACTGTAACCGCTGAAGTATGCACTCTGCCCTGAGCTTCTGTTTCTGGTACCCTTTGAACACGATGTATGCCGCTTTCGTATTTAAAGCTGTTAAAGGCACCCTTTCCCCGAATCATTGAAACAACCTCTTTAAAACCTCCAGCAGAAGAGTCGTTGCTTT
>CAXNND010000239.1:0-4227 GCA_964203105.1 Desulfamplus sp. | reverse complement strand
GATGTTCGCAGATTCCCCGTGCTCCACCCTTTGTCCCTTCAAAAAGTTCAATGGCAATCATAAGTCCTCTGCCTCTGACCTCTTTTATTGCAGTATTATCAATCTTTTTGAGTTCATTGAGGAAAAATTGCCCCATAGAGGCAGCATTTTCAACAAGCCTCTCCTCTTTCAGAACCTTTAAAGCCTCCCTTGCAACAGCACATGCCAATGGATTGCCTCCAAATGTGCTGCCATGCTGTCCTGGCTGCAAAAGCCCAAGCACAGCATCGTTTGAGAGCACTGCCGATACAGGATAGAAGCCGCCTGAGAGTGCCTTGCCAATAAGAGTTAAATCAGACTGAATCCCTTCGTGCTCCTCTGCAAGCATTTTGCCTGTTCTGCCAAGACCAGTCTGGATTTCATCAAGGATCAGAACAACATTGTTTTTGGTGCATATCTCTCTTATCTTTTTCAGATAGCCAGAAGGCGGAATTATAACACCTGCCTCGCCCTGAATCGGTTCAACCATAAAGGCAATAGTGTTGGGTGTTATTGCATCTTCAAGAGCTTTTGCATCTCCAAACGGAATTGATTTGAAGCCAGGTACAAACGGCCCGAAACTTTTGCGTGAATTTTCATCGCTGCTGAATCCTATTATGGCAAGGGTTCTGCCATGAAAATTGTCGTTGCAGACAATGATTTGAGCCTTTTCAGCTTCAACCCCTTTTGATTCATAACCCCATTTACGGACGCATTTGATGGCTGTCTCCACAGCCTCTGCACCTGAATTCATGGGCAGAACCTTGTGCGAATCGGTAAGTTCACAAAGTTCCTTGTAAAAAAGTGCAAGCTGGTTGTTTCTGAAAGCCCGTGATGTCAGAGTCAACTGTCCGCACTGATCAACCATTGCCTGTCTGATCTTAGGGTGGCAGTGTCCCTGATTTACCGCAGAGTAGGCTGAGAGGCAGTCCATATACCTGTTGCCGTCAACATCCCAGACCCAGATGCCTTCGCCTTTGCACAGAACCACATCAAGAGGTTTGTAGTTGTGCGCACCAAATTTCTCCTCAATCTGAATATACTCTTCTGTTTTCATTATCCGGTTTCCTTTAATAGGTCATGCTTTTGGACTGGCGAGAGAACAATCGAGCAGGGCACAGCCTGTTATCTTGTATTGTGTCACGGCATTGCGTCCATTCTGTTTTGAGTGGTAGAGTGCAATGTCAGCCTCATGCAGTATCTGAAGATAATCCTTTATGTCAGGTCTGAACTGGACAACCCCAAGACTTATGGTGATCTTTATTTCAGTGTTGCCATAAAATGTGCTCATCCGTTCAATGCTATTCCTTATCCGCTGAGACAGAAAAGTTGTATTTTCAATATTTGTTTCTGGCAGCAGAAGCATAAACTCCTCTCCACCATATCTTCCAAAGACATCTGAAGATCTCAACTGGGCTTTTATGGTTGCTGCCGTGTTTTTGAGTACCTCATCACCGGCAAGATGACCAAAGGTATCATTTACATTTTTAAACTTGTCAATATCAAAAAGAATCAGGGAAAAAAGTGTTCCATAGCGTTTGGCTTTGGAGAACTCATACTCAATCTGTTTTTCAACATATTCGCGGTTATAGATGGAGGTAAGACCATCATGATTTGTCATGTGCTCAAGGGTTTTGTTGATGTCATTGATCTCAATGATCTTCTGCTGCGATGCCACCACATCGGTCATATCATGTATTGCTATACAGACATAGGTCTCTCCTGTACCTGAGTTGTTCACAGGTATGAAGGTGCAGTCCTGGGGCATGTATTCAATACTTTCACCGCTTATCATACGGGTATGGTTGAAACGGAAAAGATATGCCTTCTGTGTCCATGAGACAAATGAGTAATTTTTGATAAGCCTGACACTCTTTAGTTTAAGCTCAAGCCACTGTCTTGGAAGGTAGCTAAAGACATCAAAAAGATTTCTGCCAATAAGGTCTGATGAACTGATACCGCTGTGCTTAACCATGAACCGGTTCCAGAATATTACCTGATTGTGGGTATCAAGAACCGTTATGCCTATATTTATATGGTCAATGATGTCATGAAGGGTCTGAATGTTATCAATGGGGATTTTATTCATAATCAGCCAGCATTTTGTTTAGTGATTTGTTGACAGCCTGAATGGCTTTTTCAGATATGAAAATCAGGAGGTCACTTTTAAACGATCTGTCTTTTAAAACAAATGTTATTTTTGATAAAAGGGTGTATTCCCACTTCAGATTACGGCGTTTAAAGGTTTCGTAGGCAATATTTCTGAGGACACTGTTTTCCGAAAGCAGCTCAGGAGGAGAAAATGACATCTTTTGGTCGAACATTTGCTCCGAGATACTGTTCATACATGCACCCACCATAAGGTTGGTCAGCTCAAGCATGAAATCAACCTCTTCCATTGAATTCATCTGACCTGAAACACCAAGAATCTGGGCAAACTTCTGACGTGTTTCATTGTTGAAAATAACAATCGCCTCTCCATCCATAAATGACATGCTGTTAAAGTTCTGCCGAAACAGATTTACCCTTTCACTCTCGTCAAAGACACTCTCCTTAAGCACTTTTTCCGCAATGTTTGCTGCTTCGATTATCTGAATTTCAGGGACAGAGAGATCAACAAAAGCGTTGAGTATGGTGGCAAGGTTCTTTCCAGCATGTCCCATGGCAAGATTGATAACCTCTCTCAACATTTCATACTGATCATCTGAATATTGTATATTGGTCATAAGAGATTAATTTCCTGTAAAACTTTCATTAAAGCCTCTTTGTTGAAATTACTCTGTTTTTCCATGTAGCCAACAGCACCAAGAGAGCGGACAATCCGTTCCGCCTCTGGCTGAATGTCTGCCGTAAACACAATGATATTGGACTTTATCCCTTTTTCTTTAAGGGCTGTCAGTACCTCATAGCCAGTTTTTTCAGGCATGGTCAAATCTAAAAAAACAAGATCATAGGAGTTGGCATATAAAAGCCCAAGAGCTTCATTTCCATTGCATGCCTCACTGAATACCAAGTCCTGACCGCTTAAAATTGAGGTAAGTGCTTTGGATACTCCTTTTCTGACAAATTTTGAATCATCAACCAATAGAACAGATAGTGGCATTTTTACCTCTTTTAATGTTATTAACAGAACACTATATGCAAAGAGTTGACAACTTTTTAAAAGTTGTCAACTCTTTCTATTCAAATTACTGTAAAAGTGCCATTAACTCTTGCTACCTGTTGTGTCAGCTCTATTATCTGATTTTGGCAACTGATCTAAATACCACTCCATAGGATCAAGAAGTGTATAGCCAAGCGATTTCAGCTTCTTTTTCACCCTCATCACATTGTTGGTCAAAAGATATGTAAATACGGCTCGCTTGTTGGGCTCCCAGTGCCTTGCAACAAGAATACTTCCAAATGATATCTGCTCCTCAGTTATGGCATCAACTATTTTTTTGAGCTGCCCTATCTTCTCCTCAACAAGGATACCTACAAGTGTCCCTGGCTCATTTATACCAAGAACATTGATGAATGCCCTGAGAAGATCCCTGACAGAGAGAATACCAGTTAGCGTACCATCACTTTCAACAACAGGAAATGCACCAACCTTTTCCCTCTGAATCATCAGAAGGGCATCCTGAATGGTGTACATGGGGGATATTGTCATGGGGTTGGCTGTCATAATATCTTTAACTTTCAGCTCTGCAATTTTCACCTTTTCTATGGCATTGCATGCCTTTTCCTCTGGATTTTCAGTGCCTTTTAAAAGGCTGAAGGGCATGGCACTCCTGATATCCCTGTCTGTTACAATGCCTATCAGCCTGTTCTCAACATCAACAACCGGAAGATGTCTGATTTTATTGGCAGCCATTTTTTCATGGGCTTCAAAAACCGATGCATCTTTGTCAATGGTAACTACTTTTCTGACCATGGAATTGCTTACAAACATATCTCCTCCTCAAATATAACATATATAAAATTGTAGAATATCAACATTGTCGATTTTCAGTCTGTTTATGACAATTAGACTATTAAGATCAAGATATTTATCTATAAAAATTAACTTTAACGCTCTCTATAATATTTGTATTTAAGGTTGGCTGCCCAGAAGAGTTGCCACATGATTTTTTGCAAGCTCAGGAAGCCTCGGGATACAGTAGCCCCCCTCCAATACAGAGATAACTCTTCCCTTTGCATATTGATCCCCAAGCCTCATTATGCTCT
>CAXNND010000238.1:0-4239 GCA_964203105.1 Desulfamplus sp. | reverse complement strand
AAGGAAGTCCATGGAGTTGAGCCAAGACCCGTAAATTTTTCAGGACTTTTGTCTGTAATGCAGGAGCAGATGCTTTCACCTGGTCATGCAGGAGGAGAGAGATTTGGAGACAGGAGTTATGCAATAATTGCAGACAAGTATCTTAATTTTAGCTCAAGGGTTGGTTACCATTATAGCGTTGTTGATGCCTACTGCGGAGAGACGGTTAATAAAAATTATATAACCTTCTCTTTTAAAGGCGGTGCAGCAGACAGTGTAAGACGAAATCGCAGGGTAAGGGCAATAGCCTTGATTCTTGCAGAGATTGATTTTACTGTAGATGTCAAGGAGGATAAGGTTGACGCAAGGCTTCAAAAATATCCATGTTCATTTATACAGGATAGATTGGATATTCTTGGCAGACTCCTTATTTTTACACGCCAGATGGATATGTTGATGACGACAGATAGAAGTGTAAAACTGGTGGCAGATAATTTCATCAAGGGAAATTATAAACTCTCTGTTTGAAGTGAAAAAAATGTTTGCATTAGAGTAATAACTATCTGAACCATCAGATTTGGCAACTTTTAGAAAGTTGCCAAATCCACCAATCTTAGTTTTCATCTTCTGACAGATTTATAGGCAGAACTATTGAAAAGATCGATCCTTTATCCTTTTCACTTTTGACAGCAATGGTTCCTCCGAGCTTTTCAATTATACGGTAGCTGATTGATAGCCCAAGCCCTGTTCCCTTGCCCTTCTCCTTTGTGGTGAAGAAGGGATCAAATATCCTGTTTTTAATATGTTCAGGGATGCCAACGCCGGTATCCCTGATATCAACCACAATTTTGTCATGATCGTTTCTTGAACCATGTTCTCTTCTGGTGGTGATAATAACATCGCCCTCCTTTGCAATTGCATCAATGGCGTTGTTGATAATATTAAGGAACACCTGCTGCAACTGGGAGCGGTCGCTTGTTATTTCAGGAAGAGACGGGTCATAATCGGTCTTTATATTGATATTGTTAATCTGTGCATGGTGGCTTAAAAACTCTGTGGTTTTGGTAAGAACAGAGTTAATATCCACCTTTTCCATTACAGGTTCCATGCTTCTTGCAAAGCCGAGCATATTGTGGGTTATCTTGCCAGCCCTCTGGACATGCTCCTCAATTTTATCAAGGCACTCCTGAAACTCCTTGATGTTAGGGCTATCCTTGAAATCCTCCTCCTCTAAGAGATCCTTCATCCATCCAGCCTTTGTAGAGATGATCCCAAGGGGGTTATTGATCTCATGGGCAACTCCTGCCGCCATTTTCCCAAGTGCTGCAAGTTTATCTGTCTGGATAAGATGGGCATTAAGCTCTGCAACCTCTTTGTCACGTTCCTGAAGAGTATTTACGCTGATACTGGTTGTAATGACAGTTGTAACTACAATTCCAAGAAGTGCAAGTAAAAATAGTGTAAGCTGCTCTGTAATCATATCAGAAAAAGAGAGGATGTTATCATCAGGATTCTGGGATACAACAAGCAGCCATTGACCATTTCTTATCCACAAGCCGTTATAGACTCGTTTTTTATCAGGACCCGCTCCTCTTTTTATGACAGTGATATTAGAGCCAAACATGCTGGTATTAATGCCCGATTCTGTCAGGATTTTGTTCTTCTCAAACCTTGAAGGGGATTGATACACCCCTGCACTGTTTATGATAAAGGCATCACCTGTAGTGCCCATCTGGGCTGTACTTACAATGTTTGTAAAAATGTCAAGGTCAATAGTTGCACGCAGTACCCAATCTGTACCGTTATTGTTCGATTTTACAGCCATTATAAAATGGGGAATCTTGCGATATCCCATGTAAACATCGCTGATATAAATCCCTTTTACCATAACCTGATCAAACCAAGCCTCCTTGCTGTAGTTAAATTCCTTTAGTTTGTAAGGTCCAACATATGCAAGGTGCTCTCCTCGGTTGTTGATAACACCCAAATCAATCAACCCTCCACCTGTCTTCTGGTTGATACTCTGAAAAAGATTCTGAAGATGGGATATATCCTTGTAGTAGTCAAGTGTTGACATATTGGCAATTGCAGAAAGAATAATCATCCTCTCCTCAAGGAAAATATCAAGTGTCTGGGCACATGCACGAAGTCTTGAGTTAATTTGCTGCTCAATACGCTGATTATAGGCTTTGGCAAAACTATAATATAAAGTGTAGCCAAGAAGGGCGAGAGGCACAAATGATATCAGCAGTGTCATTATGATCATCTTGCGTCTGAATGCTCGGTACATAAAATCTCCTTAATCAATCCCAAAATGTGGAGAGGGCAGGCAGATTTTATATCACCTGAATTTTACCTCCACATTGAATTGCTCAATTTACGTTCTGATTAAATTTTGCAATTGATATGCCATTGTGTTGATACAGGCTTTGAAGTTGACAGATATGTTTGATTTGATTGAAAAAAAGGTCTTGACACAGATAATGGTGTCAATAGAAAATATGATTTTAAGATGTAGATTGACTCTCTTGATTTTACAGAGTGTAAAGTAATCTGACAGTTATCAAATCTGGTCAGTCTGACTTATAACCCATTGCAGGAGTTAAAAATAAAATGAGAATAGTTAAAAATATTCAAGAAATTATAAATGCCTCAATTCTTAAACCAGGAAGCAAAATATACTGCTCAGGTAATGCAGCGACTCCACAATCTTTTTTAAAGCAGATGGCAGCCGATGATGCTATAACTGATGTTGAGATGTTAAGCGTCCTTCTATTAGGAGACATTAGTGCAATCTTTGATGAGAAGGTGTGTCAAAGAATTACCCACCGTATTATTTTTAATGGTCCTCATTCAAGAAATGCTGTGAATAATGGGCTTGCAAGGTACCAATTAATGCATCTGTCTGATATTCCAAGGCAGTTACAGCAATTTATAAAACCAAATATTGCGATGATCTCTGTTTCAGGACCTGATAATGGTGGCAACTATAGTCTTGGCACTACAGTTGAAGGCGTTGCCGAAGCTGTCAGATGTGTAAGGGAAAATCAAGGAGTTGTAATTGCAGAACGAAATGACAGAATGCCCTTTATACTTGGGGCAACGGTGCATGAAAGTGCTATTGATTATCTTTTAAATGTTGATTATGACCTGCCTGTAAGCCCTGTAAAAAAACCTGATGCCCTCTCCATGAGAATTGCGGAACTTATTGCAGAACTCTATATTCAGGATGGCTCTACTCTTCAGTATGGGATTGGAGAAGTTCCAGAAGCTGTTACTCAGGCAATTATTAAAAAAGGGGTCAAGGATTTAGGAATACGGACAGAGCTTTTTGCCGATGCCATGAGAATTCTCGTTGAAAAGGGTATTGTTACCAATAAATATTTAAATAACCCGTTTTCCATTGGCACTATCTTTCTTGCCGGCAACAGAGGGGGATACAACTGGCTTGACTATAACAGCTCAATTCAGAGCCGACCCTCTGACAGGACAAACAGCATTATAAACCTTGCCCGACATCCAAAAATGGTTGCGATTAACAGTGCCATCGGAGTTGATCTTCATGGTAATATCTGGGCAGATTCACTTCATGCCAGAAAAATTTACAGCGGAGTAGGTGGGCAGTCGGATTTCTTGAGAGGTGCATACCTATCAACCGGAGGTGTACCAATTATTGCCATGAAATCGACCACATCCAAAGGAGTGTCAAAGATTGTGGATAAGTGCCCTGAAGGGATTACAACCACTGCAATTGCCGCTGATCCTGTGGTTATTGTAACTGAATATGGAGCTTTTGATCCAAGAGGATTAAGCATTACCGAACATGCTGTTGCTATTGCCCATCTTGCAGAACCCGTTGCCCGTGATGCACTTTTATGTCATATCCATGACAGTGGTCATTTTCACAGACCAACACTCAATATGATAAACGGTGTGCCAAAAGGATTTTTCCCCTATGAACAACTGTGATGATTCGAGGAGTATTTGTTCCGTAGTTTTTCCTATGTTTTTCTGGAGATATTTATGAATTCAAAAACAAGATTCCACATTCTGGCAGTTGATAATAATGACGAGACTCTTAATATTCTGAACCATAAGTTGACCGCTGCCGGATATGAGGTTATGACTGCCGCAGGTGTTGAGGCAGCCCTTGCGGTCCTTGATTTCAAACAGGTTGACATTGTTATCACCGCTCTTCGTATGCCTGGAGCAGACGGGCTTGATCTGTTACGTTATATCAGAGATCACTTCACGACAGTT
>CAXNND010000237.1:0-4245 GCA_964203105.1 Desulfamplus sp. | reverse complement strand
ATGGTGTTGAGATACACCAGCAGACAGAAGCGACTGCCGTTAATACACGTAACGGAAAAATAGTCTCGGTGGAAACAAGTCGAGGCACCATAAATACAAACAAGCTCCTCATTTCTGCCGGTGGCTACTCTGCCGCACTGATCTACGGGATGCTTGGAATAAAGCTGCCAATAACAGTTCTTACCATTCAGGCAATGGTAACACAGCCACTAAAACCTCTGCTAAACCATGTTGTATCATCAGGAGCTTACCACTGCTACGCCAACCAGACACTTAAGGGTGAAATTGCAACCGGTGCCCACATGGATCAGTGGCCAAACTACACAACCCAGACCACTGCCCACTACATCAAGCATCAGGCAGAGGCACTTTCAGAGTTTTTGCCATGTTTGAGAGGTTTACGGTTTATGAGAATCTGGGCAGGACTTGCAGATATGACACCTGACATGGCTCCAATTTTAGATGGCAATGACCAGATTGAAGGCTTTTATATGAACTGCGGATGGGGCTATTTTGGATTCAAATCCTGCTCTGCATCAGGTAAATATATGGCAGAGTTTATGGCAAAAGGTGAGGCTCCTGATATGATCAAACCATTTAATCTGAGAAGGTATGAGGAGCACAAACTCATGGGTGAAACAGCCGAGCTTGTGACCTACACCCCAAATAATTAGTATGGGCTGGTTTTAAGCCGCCCATTTAAGGAGAATAGAAGATGTCTTTAACAATAACATGTCCGGTATGTGGAAAAAGAGACGGATATGAATTCAGATTTGGCGGGGAAGACAAGGGACCAAGACCTGACGAGGATGGTCTGACTCCCTCCAAATGGTGTGAATATGTCCATTTGAATGAATGTGTTGCAGGGGTGCAGAAAGAGTGGTGGGTTCACAAGGATGGCTGTGGCTCATGGTTTACCATTCATCGTGATACAACAGTGAATGTTGAAGTTGCAAGACCGGAGGCTCATAAATGATCGACAAAAATCAGATTATAAATATAAATCTTGAAGTTGCAGAATCGGAGGTTTGCTGATGGTGACCAGAATTACTCAACTGCCCACTTTGAGAGTTGACCCGACCCGCAAAGTGGTCTTTGACTATAAAGGTAAAGACTATGTGGGTGCTCATGGGGATACTGTGGCAACCGCCCTCTACTATAACGACGTGCGAATTTTTGCCAGAAGTCTTAAATATCACCGTCCAAGAGGGCTTTACAGTTTAGATGGAGAGTGCAGCAACACCTGCATGGAGGTAGATGGCATTCCCAACGTCAGAACCGAGAATACCCTTGTAAAACAGGGAATGCGGGTAAAAGAGCAGAATGTCAAAGGCTCTGCTGAAAATGATATGATGGGTTTTATTGACAAGTTAGACTGGATGATGCCGGCAGGTTTCTACTACAGAACCATGCACAAACCAGCATCTATCTGGCCAGTTGCCATGAAGCAGATACGAAAGGCTGCCGGTCTTGGTGTCCTTTCACCTGATTTTGAGATGCCAGGCAAATTTGACCAGATTTTTCCAGGTGCTGATGTTGTTGTAATCGGCGGAGGACCTGCCGGTATGTCTGCCGCACTTGCAGCAGCAGAGAAGGGGTTTCGGGTTATTATCATGGAGTCTCGCCCATGGCTTGGCGGGTTCTTTGATTACAGGACATTAGACTACAGAACCGCAGAGTATAAAAACAGCAAACCACTTTACAGCCGTGCCCGTGATCTTGCAGTAAAGGTTGAAGCAAATGCCAAAATCAGGGTCTTTAAACACGCATCTGTTGTTGGTACCTACACAAACAACCTGGTTACCGGCTTTCAGATTGGCGGTGAAGGCGACGGATTCAACGAGCGTTATATCGAAATCCGTGCAAATGCGGTGGTTGTTGCAACAGGCTGCATTGAACGCCCCTTGATTTTCGACAACAACGAGCGTCCAGGAGTGATGCAGGTTGGATGTGCCCACCGCTTGGCAAGAACCTATGGAATACTCGCAGGTGAAATGGCAGTATTTAGCGTTGGGCATGATTTAGGGCTTGAGGCTGCTGTTGATCTATTTGACCTTGGTATGAAAATTCTTTGCGTTGCTGATGTTCGTGAAGATGGCCAAAATCCATATCTTATGATTGAGCTTGCAAAGAGAAATATTCCATATCTTAAAGGTTGGGTAGCGTCAGAGGCTCATGGTGGCAAACGGGTCAACAAGGTTACAATAACCACACTCGACGGCACAATCAGCCGTGATTTTGACTGCGATCTGATCGTCGCATCTGCTGGCATGACCCCTGTTACAGGTCCGCTTACACTTGCACATGCAAAGTTAAGATATGACAGCCACACAAACTTCTTTGTTGCTGATACAATGCCAGAAAAAACATATTCAGCAGGCAGGATGTTGGGACTTGAAGATTCATTGTCAATTGAGATGTCAGGTAAACTTGCCGGTCTTAAAGCTGCTGCTGATTGCAAAAAATCATCTGGTGCTTGCAACTGCAAGGCATCTGCTGTTGACAAGCAGACAGATGACACTATCAATCAGTTGGCGTCAGAAATAGATACAGTTACCACTCAATTAAAAGAGCTTCCTGGTCCTGCTCGCGGCAGCAAGTTTGTCACTGCTCCAGTAAAAGGACGCAAGAGCTTTATCTGCTTTGATGAAGATACCACAATTAAAAACATCAAACAGGCAATTGATATGGGGTTTGATGTTCCAGAGCTTATCAAACGCTTTACATCTGCTGGCACAGGTCCGGGTCAGGGTGGTATTCCGGGACATAATCTGCCGTTGTATGTAGCAAAATATACAGCAGCATCTTCAAAATGTTTTTCGTCATCAGGTTCATCGTCAATCCAGTCGTTAGGGGCAACTCCAAAACCCACAAATGTTCGTCCTCCTCTTGTTCCAACATTAATTGCAACCTATGCAGGCAGCAAACATATAATGATGAAACGCACACCAATGGACGAAATGCAAAGAGCTGATGGCGGTGTTTTCCGTAAAATTGGAGTTTGGGAGCGTGCCCGTTACTTTTCTGATGATTTCTCATGCAGAAGGGAGATTGACAATGTCCGCAACAATGTTGGAATGCTTGACGGCTCAACTCTTGGAAAGTTTCGTATTCATGGACCAGATGCCTTGAAGGTTCTTCAAAGAGTCTATGTAAGCGATATGTCCAAAGTGAAAACCGGTAGAGTCAAATATTCAGCAATGTGCAATGATGACGGTTGCGTGATTGACGATGGTATTGTTATCAAACTTGGTGAAAATGATTACTATTTTACAACATCAACTGCCCGTGCTGGTGCAACTATTGAGTGGATAAGATACCATACCCGTTTTGATGGCTGGGATTTTTATGTTGTGAATCTGACCGATTCAATGGGTGTTATAAATCTCTCTGGTCCAAATGCCCGCAAGGTTCTACAGAAAGTTATCAGCCAGGACAACGCTGCTTCTATCCAGGATGTAAGCAATGAGGCTTTTCCATTTTCTGGTTATAAAGAGTTTATGGTTAAAAACACAATTCCAGTAAAAGCTATGCGTCTTGGCTTTGTTGGTGAGCTATCTTATGAGCTACACGTTCCATCATCCTATATGGTTAGCCTCTGGAATATGCTCAAAGATGCTGGCAAGGAGTTCAACATCCAGAATTTTGGAGTGGAAGCCCAGAACGTATTGCGTATGGAAAAGTGCCACATCATTTTGGGTCAGGAGTCTGAGCAAAGAACTAACCTTCTTGATCTCGGTCTTGATTTCTTGTGGGATCGCAATAAAAAAGATGCAAAAACTGTTGGTGCGGTTGCACTTCGTCAGGCTGAAAACGATCCAACACGTTTTAGATTGGTTGGTTTTGAGATGGAGAATAACGGACGTGCTGCAAGAGATGGTGCCTTGATTGTTGATGACAAGGTTCGCGGCTATGTCTGCACAGCAAGAGACAGTTTTTCTTTAAATAAAGCGGTTGGTATGGCTTTGGTTGAATCACATCTTGCAAAGGTTGGCACACGTCTTGAGATTTTTGAGGATGAGTGTGGCGGCGAACGTATTTATGGCACAGTAGTTCCAATGCCATTTTATGACCCTGACGGAAAAAGAATGAAAAGCTGACCTTAAATGTCGAAGTGGATATTATAAGGAGTTATAAATCGTAATTGATAGCTCCAAAAATAGAGTTGAGGTGAAAAAAATGGTAGAAATTAAAAGATATTCGCCAGTTGCTTTTAAAGCATCTCCAAAGAGAACTGAGACAAGG
>CAXNND010000236.1:0-4256 GCA_964203105.1 Desulfamplus sp. | reverse complement strand
GTTTCTGTGGGTGCACAGCCCAATCCTCTTCTGACCAATGCCACACCTGCAATTTCCCTGAATCGCTGGGGAAATATTGTGGCTCATCCTGTAACTGGAAAGACCACAAAAAAAGGGGTCTGGGCGGGCGGAGATATAGTCACAGGAATGGCAACCGTTATTCTTGCAATGGGTGCGGGAAGAGAGGCTGCCAACTCAATCCATGACTATCTGACAATTGGATGGTAAAATATTTTCCATTTACTTCTATTTGATAATAAATTGCCGATAGTAGATATCTGGATTGATTGAATTTTCTTATTGCAGTTTAGGTTATGGTGTGTAATATATGAGTTAAACATGCTGGCTGGATATTAATAGCTGTATGTTGTCTGTATATATGATTTTGATTTATAACGATATATTTGAAAGGGAATCAAGAGCCTCAAATTAATTTTTGTAAGACTTGCCGTCGGGCTCTTTTCCCTTTCTGCTATCCTATTCTCTGCAACTTGTCAGAAGCATAATTCAACGCACTCCTGGAATAGTGATCTTCTGCCCCTCTAATAAATTCAAGAACACTTTCGTCAAGCTGCCGTTTAATTTTCCCGGGAATCCCTGCAACCAGTGAAAATGGCGGAATCTCTACATTCTCAAGAATGACCGAGCCTGCTGCCACAATGCTTCCCCTGCCAATTTTTGCCCCATTCATAATAACTGATCCCATGCCGATAAGACAGTTATCTTCAATGGTACAGCCATGAACAACACATTTATGTCCAATGGTAATCCCGTTTCCAATAATCAGAGGCTTGTTGGCATCTTCATGGCACATGGTCATATCCTGAATATTGGTATTTTTGCCAATTACAATTGCATCACAATCACCTCTAAGAACACAGTTGAACCATATTGAGGATTTTTCCCCTATAGTGACGTTGCCAATTATGGTTGCATTAGGTGAAATATAAGCTGCAGGGTGAATCGAAGGGGTCTGGTTGTTAAAACTGTATATAGCCATTGTTCTCCTCTGTTTTTGATTAGTGTTAGTTGCTCAATTTATCATTTGTTAAAACAGGTTGGATCAGCCATTACAAGGTTACGTCCTCCGTGCTTGGCAGCATAGAGGGCATTATCAGCCGCAGCACAGATTCGCTCCATATGTTCGCTATAAAGGTCATTGCGGCACCGATCGTTATCAGACAGGGCGGACACACCGCAACTAAAAGATGATGTAAAGGTTGCATTACCAACTCTAAAACAGATGGCAGCAAAATTTTGTCTTAGTTGATCAAGTATGAATACAGCCTCATTGATCGAGCAATCAGTCAGAATGATTGCAAACTCCTCACCACCGTATCGACCTATAATATCAGATTTTCTAAGCCGGTGCTTCATGAGGCTGGCTAACGAAACCAGCACCTGATCTCCAACCGGATGTCCATAGGTGTCGTTTACTGTTTTAAATCTGTCTATGTCGATCATTGCAAAATTTATCTTCAGTCCATGTCGGATTGCCCGCTCTATATTCATGGACAGGTACTCCTTGATTGCACTGTGGTTATAGAGTCCTGTCATGCTGTCTTTTATCATAAATGAGCGGATGAGTTTCATCCGCTCAGCACGTACAGATACAGCAGATATAAGATGATGCGGCTTGATGGGCTTTAGCAGAAATTCGTCGCCCCCCATGCGTCTGGCATCAAAATGGAGATCAAGGTCAGTCTCGCTTGAGAGAAATACAATCGGAATGCTGATGTACTCCTCCATCTGCCGAATTGATCGGGCAAGCTCCATACCGTTGCATCCTGGCATGTGCATATCCATCAGAATAAGATCCGGTCTGAATTCGGCAAGAACAGGCATCGCCTTTAGCGGGTCATTGAGTATGGATGTCTCCATTCCGGCATCCTTGAGAATTGTGGAATACATTTCAGACAGATAGAGATCATCCTCAACAATCATGATGCGGTATGGTTCACTCTCCTCGGTAGTTGTGATTGCGTGGAGAGCTGCACAAAGGGTAGAAGGGTTGGCAGGTTTTACAAAATAGGCACTCGAACCTGCACGGACAGCGGCTAAGCGTGATAAAAGATCTCGTTGAGCAGAAACAAAGACCACCGGTATTGCCGCTCTCTGTTGTTCCATCATCTCAATGATAACTTCTGCTCCACCGGTCTGCCTGTTATTGTGCATCATGTCCATTACAATAACATCTGGTGGAGCTGTACTGACAGCAAGTTTAAATTTTTCCAGTTCCTTGAAAGCTGAAACCCTGAATCCAAAACATCTGATCTGGTCAGCAAGGTTTGCACACTGGAATGGATCATCTTCGCAAATATAGACAACCCGCTCTGATGAGTGAGGTTTGAATGTTGTTTTATCAGTGAATTTAGCATCAACTTTGTCTTGGGTTTTAATGTACTCTGTCGAGATATTTTGACCAGATTCCGACAACATTCTCTCTCCTGTACATTCATTTTCCATTGTGTTACTGATAGAGTCTATTACAGTTGACAATCTGGCAATATGATCTGACATAAGGCTGTACCACTGGGATATCTGCTCTGCCTTAACTATCTCCACTGATTTAGATTGGCTGCCAGTTTGATTTGAGTCTGGCTCACCAGATTCGACTGAGTCTGATTGCTCTGACTGTTGTGTTGGCTTGAGTTTCCATGTGAGCGTTTTTTTTGCCAACTCCTCAGCAATAGATGCCTCAATGCTCAAATTTTTTAACCCAAAAGAGGCTGATGCCCCCTTGAGAGTATGGATGCTCCGGTGCAGATCCTCAAGCCCCCTTTTAGGGTGGAGGAGGGCGGCAGGATTATCATTTCCAGGCGTTGGGGCGAGATCATTATTTTTAACGGACAGAACAAGATCAAGAGCTGCAAACTTCTCTTTTATCCCTCCTAACTGGGCAGGCAATTGGGCAATAAACGCTTTTCTAAGTTTTGCAAGGCGTTCTATTGCTGATGCTTTTCCGGTTTTCATAATGATTCATCCTTTATTGATACGTTTCCTGTTTTAACATTTTTATTCGTCTGTTATAGATATTATCTCTGCTTTAATAGCAAAATCTCTCTATTTTCAGGAAATCTGAAAAATCATCTTGCTATAATATTTTCAATCAGCTTGGGCAGGATATCCTGAAATTCTTCATCTTTGGTGATTACAGCATCAATATCAGGATAGGCACTTTTAAGGGATTGTGCATCCTCTCCGGTCAGAAGCACAAATGGTTGCGTCATCCCAATTGTCCGCATCTCCTGAAAAAGTTCAGAGCCACTTATCATAGGCATATTCATGTCAGAAACAACTATTTTGATCAGAGGGTCATCAGAGAGTTTTTCTAAAGCATCAAATCCCCCATCTGCCATCACCACATCGTAACCAGCAGATTCAAGGGTAATGCCGGTCAGCTCTGCTGCAAAAGGATCATCATCCACAACCAGTATCTTATACTCTTCACTCATATAAAAGTCTCTCCATTCTTTAGCCAATAAGGCTTTTGACAGTATCTAAAAGTTTTGACTGGTCAAATGCCCGTTTGACAATGTAGGCATCAGCACCGACCTTTATGCCACGCTTTTTGTCTGACTCTTTGTCCAATGATGTTACAATGATAATTGGGACACTTCGGTATCGGGGATCGGCTCGAAGCCTTTCAGTTAACGAAAATCCGCTTAACCTCGGCATCTCAACATCAGTTATCACAAGATCATATAACTTATTGCCTGCTTTTTCCAGAGCATCCTCTCCGTCCTCCGCAGTTTCCACAGTGTAACCATAGGCTTCAAGAATGCTCTTCTCTATCTCCCTTGTGTTGAATGAGTCATCAACCACCAAAATTGTCGGAACAGAAGAGGATATCTCTGAAAGATTATCTGAATCTGATCCGTACGATTTATCTGCCCCGGACTTGTAATCAGAGGGGCGACTTGCCAGTCTCATTATCTCTGGAATATGTAGTACATTTACAATGCTGTCTCCACTACCTACAGTACATCCTGTTACTATTTTTAGATTGGCAAGATGTGAGGGTAGAGGTTTGACCACCATCTCTTCACGACCAAGAATATCATCAACTATCAACCCGAGTTTTTTTGCCCCATCCTTTACAACAACCACTGATACAGATGGCTGGGAAGATTTTTTATTGTTGGGTTTTGTAATTTGGGATAGTCGCAAAATTGCTGCCAAATACTCCAAGGGAATAATCTCTTCACGCAGCCTGATTGCCTTTTTATCAATTATCTCAATGGTTTGATCCAGGC
>CAXNND010000235.1:0-4264 GCA_964203105.1 Desulfamplus sp. | reverse complement strand
AATCCTCGAGATATTCCCGTTATCAGAGAGTATTTTTTAAATGAAAATGTGCGTGCGGCAAGAGAGAGTTTGAGTTTTTCTTTCTGCGACTCTTCTTTATCTGAATCAATATCCAAACCAGAGGAAGTGTCATTAAGTAGCGGTCCAACAGATGTTGAAATAGAGTATATATCCCAATCTCGAAGTGATCATTGTAGCCACAACACATTCAGGGGAATCTTTAGATACCATGACCCCTCAACAGGTGAAACTGTTATAGAAGATAACCTCTTTAAAAAATATATCCAGGAACCAACCCTGAAACTTAAAGCTGAAAAAGATTGGGTTGTCTCGGTGCTGTGGGATAATGCCGGCGTTGGCTCATTTGACAATCACTACAATTATGTGATCACAGGTGAAACCCATAACTCTCCGTCCAATATGGAGGCTTACGGCGGTGCGATTACCGGTATTGTCGGGGTTTATCGTGATCCAATGGGAACCGGTCTTGGTTCAAGATTAATCATGGGTAGCTACGGCTTCTGTGTTGGACCAATTGACTACAAAGGATCATTAAAAGCAACTCTTCATCCTCGAAGACTATTAGATGGCGTGGTCGAAGGTGTAAAAGATGGTGGCAACAAAAGCGGAGTTCCAACTACTTTTGGTCAGACGCTTTTTAACGAAGGATATATGGGCAAAAGCCTTGTATTTGTTACAGCGTTGGGTATCATGCCAAAAGAGATTAACGGCAAACCAAGCCATGAAAAAAAGACAGAGCCTGGCGATCTTATTGTAATGAGCGGCGGAAGAGTTGGAAAAGATGGCATTCATGGCGTTACAGCTTCATCAGAGGTGTTATCGGAAAATACCCCGGCAGGACATGTCCAGATAGGAGATCCATATACCCAGAAAAAGATGCACGATTTTCTTCTTGTTGCCCGTGATGAGGGGCTATTTGGCTTTATTACAGATAATGGCGGCGGCGGTTTGTCTTCATCTGTGGGTGAATCTGCCATGATAAGCAATGGTTGTGAAGTGTGGCTTGATAAAGTTCCTTTGAAATATGAGGGACTTGACATGTGGGAGATATGGGTGTCTGAATCTCAGGAGCGGATGACCATAGCTGTAAAGCCTGAAAATATTGACAGATTTCTTGAGCTTTCAGCAGAGCATGAGGTTGAAAGCACTGTAATTGGCAGATATACAGATACTGGCAAACTTTATATAAAATACCATGATAAAACCTGTGCCTGGGTTGATATGGATCTGCTTGAGAAGGGATTTCCAAAATGGGAGTTTGATGCCGTCTGGATTCCACCGGATCAACGGGGATTGACAGAACCAGTGCTAAAAGAGCCGCGTGATTATAATTCACTTATCTGCGATATGATGGCAAGACCCAATATTTGCTCAAAAGAGTGGATAACAAGGCAGTATGACCATGAGGTGCAAGGTGGCAGTGTGGTCAAACCTTTAGTTGGGATTAAAAGAAATGTCCCATCAGATGCGTCAGTTATCCGCCCTCTGCTTAAATCCTTGAAGGGGCTTGTATTTTCACAGTCTCTTTTCCCGTGGTACTCTAAAATTGATGCCTATCACATGATGACCTGCACAATTGATGATGCTGTTAGAAGAATCATAGCAGTTGGCGGAACGATCTTGCATATTGGCGGTGTGGATAATTTTTGCTGGCCAGATATTCAATACCATCCAGTTAGAAATCCTGACGGAAAGTTCAAGGCTGCCCAGCTTGTTAGAGCGTGCCGTGCTTTAAAAGAGTCCTGTCTTGCCTATGGTATCCCTCTTCTTTCTGGTAAGGATAGCATGTATGTTGATGGATATTTGCAAGGCAAATATGGGGAATCAATAAAAGTTTCCGCACTTGAGACGGTGCAGTTTTCTGTGACCGGTGTTGTTGAGGATTCAACTAAATGTGTCACTCTTGATCCAAAATGCTCAGGAGATATTGTCTATGTTCTGGGTACTACTGCCAATGAACTTGGTGCGTCTGAATATTACGAACTTCTCGGCAAAACAGGTTTCAACGTTCCACAAGTTCATTTTGAGAGGTTCAAGGTTATCTACAAAACTCTTGAACTGGCAATCTCGTCAGGAATTGTAGCTTCTGCACACGCTGTTGGAAGAGGGGGACTTGCTGTCCATTTTGCCTTGAGTGCCATTGCTTGCGGTATGGGCATGGAGGTCGATTTATCAAAAGTTTCAGTAAATATGGAAAATTTTGATAATAATAATGCTGACCTGAATAATTCAAACGAGATTAATAATAGAATGTGTAATACAACTATTTTATTTTCTGAATCCGCCGGTCGATTTGTTGTAACTATTGCACCTGAAAATCAATCGTTATTTGAAAAACTGTTCAGAGGTATGGCGTGTGGCTGTGTGGGCAGAGTTACGGATCAACATTGCAATCTTGTGATTAGTGGCGTTGATAAAAAACAGGATAATATCCAGAACAAGAATCAGGAGCTTAATACAAGCTATAATATAATTGCAAATATTCCGGTTGATCAGCTTGAACAGGCATGGAAATCTCCTATGGGAGGTATGATATGAAGAAGAACAGTATCAACATAAGCGACAGTACCAGCGTAGCTATTAATAATAGTATTGCTAATAAGAAAAAGGTTAAGGCACTTATTCTAACAGGCTTTGGTCTTAACTGCGATATTGAGACTGCTCACGCTTTTGAACTTGCAGGGGCAGAGGCTCACAGGGTACATATAAATGCCCTTATCAGCGGGAAAGCTGAACTTGAGCATTTTCATATTCTTGCCTTTGGTGGAGGATTTAGTTGGGGAGATGACCACGGTGCAGGTGTAATTCAGGCTTTAAAGCTCAAAAACCACATTGGGGATAAAATTTTATCCTTTGTGAACAAGGGTAAACTTGTAATTGGTATCTGTAATGGTTTTCAGACTCTTGTAAATCTTGGACTTTTACCTGGAATTGACAATGATTACAATACTCGTTCGGTCGCACTGACCTGGAATGACAGCGGAAATTTCAGGGATCAGTGGGTAGATCTGACTGTGAATCAGGATAGCCCATGCGTTTTTACAAAGAGTATTGATTCAGAAAATCTCTCTACAGATAACTTAGATATACATAAATTGTACAATATAGAGCTTCCCATTCGTCATGCACAGGGGAAATTTGTGGCAGAGCAACCAGTTATTGATCGCCTGATTGCAAGTAATCAGGTGGTATTACGCTACTCTAACGTAAATCCCAATGGCTCGTTTTATGATATTGCAGGTATATGCGACGCTTCTGGCCATGTTTTTGGACTAATGCCACATCCTGAAGCATACAACCATTACACCAACCACCCTGACTGGAGAAGAAAAGCGGAACAACTAAAAAGGGTTATGAAGAGTAAATCAAGCCTGATCCAGCCGGATGAACTATCTGACATTCAGCTCTACAATAAACAGGTGACACCCGGTATAAAAATATTTCTCAATGGTGTAAACTACATGGCTTCCATTCCAGAATAGTTCTTTTAAAAAAAAGAGTCGTAAAATGTCTTGTCGAATCGCAATAAATGGATATGGAAGAATTGGCAGAGCTGTTTTACGGGCACTGTATGAATCTCACCATTACAGAGAACTTCAGGTGGTCGGGATAAATGAGCTGTCTGATATTAAAGCTGTTGCCCATCTTACAAAGTATGATACCACGCATGGAAGATTTTCCGGACAGGTTGAAATATGCGGTAATGACTTTTATGTGAACAACAACCATATCCACCTCAGCCACGAGCGAGATGTTGAGAACCTTCCATGGAGAGAGCTTGATGTGGATGTAGTTTTAGAGTGTACAGGCTCATTCACTTCACGAAAAAAGGCAGAGGGGCATCTCAGGAGTGGGGCAAAAAAGGTGCTCTTTTCCCAGCCTGCAGAAGAGGATGTTGATGCTACCATTGTTTTTGGTATTAATGACCATCTGTTGAAAAAAGAGCACACCATCGTATCTAACGCCTCATGCACTACCAATTGCAGCATTCCAATTCTGAAAGTTCTCAACGATGTTGTAGGTATTGAATCTGGCATTATTACCACTATCCACTCTATTATGAATGATCAGCCTGTTATTGATGCATATCATCATCACGACTTAAGGAGGACAAGGTGTGCAGGTCAATCGATCATACCTGTAGATACAGGACTTGCAAGGGGTATTGAACGGATACTGCCAGAGTTGAAAGGCAGGTTTCAGGCTGTATCAATGAGAGTTCCGACCATTAATGTCTCTGCGT
>CAXNND010000234.1:0-4267 GCA_964203105.1 Desulfamplus sp. | reverse complement strand
TTGAGGGGATGTTCACCTGCCCTGCAACTGTGCCACCTTTGCCGGTTTAATCTCAATGGTTTCCCAAACCTTTCCAACCACATAAGGCTCACTCTGTAGCCACTCCTCTTTAAGGGCGTCAAGTGAGTCATATTCACACACTATCATAGAGCCACACATCTTTCCATCATCATTGAGAATAGCTGCTGCATAGAGCCATTTCCCCTTGCTGCTCATCTCTGAGGCAACCTTCAGATGCGACTCTCTTACAGCCATTCTCCTTTCAAGAGCCTGTGCGTCTGTTCCATCATAACCAATTACAATAAACTGCATATCAAATCCTCCACTATTTTAAGTTATAACTTCGTTTGTCCATGTATATTTGTTGTTCTCTATTTGTCACTATCTTCTAATGTTGTTTGTCAACTTTTCTGTCTATCCAACCCAACAACTATCCTCATGCAGATTATCAAGCAGAAATATTGATTTTAAAATATTTTACCAGCATCTATATCTGACATTGGAACATGCTTCAATATAAAAAATGTTAAAAATAAAAATTCTTATTGACTATAAAATTTTATAGTGTAATGAATAGTTATTCAGTTATTAAAACTTGTCGAAAATAGTGGTAAAATTTGAGCTATACCAGAAGACATCAAAGTTAAAAATATTTTTATAGATATAAAATACTTGTTTTTATTGTGTTTTAATGACTAATCGCCAATTTGGTGCATCATAATATTTTTATACTATTCATAAATAAAAACAGAAGCTGATTACATGAGTGATTATTCATAAAAGAACAGTAATACATAAAACAGGATCATTCAGAATAAAATAAAAATGGAACTTAGGAGGAAGTTAACAAAATGACACAGTTTATATCAGACAGACGGGACATTGATTTTTTGCTGCATGAGATGCTTGATGTAGAGTCGCTTGCAAAAAAACATGAAAGATTTGGGGAGTTTAACAGAAAAACCATTGATCTTATTGTATCCGAGGCGAGAAATCTTGCAGTAAAAGAGGTACTTCCAACCCAGAAAGAGGGAGATCTGCAGGGGTGCAAACTGGAAAATGGTAAAGTGATAACTCCAGAACCATTCAAAAGACTGTATGACCTTTTTTGTGAAGGTGAATGGCTTGCCACAACAGAGTCACCTGAATGGGGTGGTCAGGGAATGCCAAGAACTCTTGCCTCTGCTGCTGCTGAATATTTCAATGGTGCCAATTATCCTTTTATGATGTATCCCGGTCTGACACACGGTGCTGGAAAACTTGTGGAGGAGTTTGGAACTGATGAGCAAAAAAGGCTTTTCCTGAAAAACATGTACTCTGGCAAATGGGCTGGCACCATGCTTCTGACAGAACCAGGTGCAGGCTCTGATGTTGGTGCCTTGACTACAAATGCAAAAAAGAATCCTGATGGCACATATTCAATAACAGGTGCAAAGATATTTATATCAGGCGGAGAGCAGGATTTGACCCCGAACATCGTACATCCTGTTCTTGCCCGTATTGATGGTGCACCGGAAGGCACAAGGGGAATCTCCCTGTTTCTTGTACCAAAATTCAGGGTCAACCCTGACGGTTCGCTTGGTGAATTCAACGATGTTATCTGTACCGGCATTGAGCACAAGATGGGTATCCACGGCAACAGCACATGCTCACTCTCTCTTGGCAGCAACGGCAACTGTATCGGCACTCTTCTTGGAGAGGAGAACAAGGGGATGAAGGCAATGTTTGTAATGATGAACGAAGCCCGTCTGCTTGTTGGGTTTCAGGGATTTGCCTGTGCCACTGCCTCTTATATGTATGCTCTTAACTATGCAAAACAGAGGGTTCAGGGCAAAAGTCTTCTTGACATGATGAATCCTGATGCCAAAGCGGTTACAATTATCAATCATCCTGATGTCAGAAGACAGCTTATGAAGATGAAGGTCTTTGTTGAAGGGATGAGAAGCATACTCTACTTTGTCAACTACTGTTCAGACATGGCAGTTATTGGTGCAACAGAAGATGAGCGGGCAAAATATCAGGGGCTTGTTGAGGTACTCACCCCAATTGCAAAAGGTTATGTCACAGACAGGGCATTTGAGGTTTGCAGTCAGGGTATGCAGGTTTATGGCGGATATGGCTTTATTGAAGAGTATCCAATGGCACAGCTTTTGAGAGATTGTCGCATCACCATGATATATGAAGGTACAAACGGTATCCAGGCTATGGATCTTCTTGGTAGAAAACTTGGCATGAACAAGGGAAAACCTGTCATGGATCTCTTTGGCGAGATGCAGAAAACCCTTGCTGTTGCGAAAAAGATTGAGACACTTGCCCCTTATACAGATAAAATTGAGAAGGCATTCAACAAACTTGCTGAGGTTGCCCTGCACATGGGTCAGACAGCCATGTCTCCAAAGGTTCTCAATGCCTTTGCAAATGCCCATCCGTTCCAGGATGCTACGGGAGATGTGGTGCTTGTATGGATGCTTCTATGGAGAGCAACAATTGCTGCCAACAATCTCGAATCCGCCAAGAAGAAGGACAAGCCTTTCTATGAGGGTCTTATGAAATCACTCCAGTTCTTTGTTGAGTCACTTCTTCCAGTCACAATGGGCAATCTGATTGCACTCAAAACCACAAGCGGTGCTGCTGTTGAAATGGACGAGGCATCTTTTGGGGGATAAATATCAATAAAAACTCCTTTGCAAGCCCAGATTGAAATCTACGGGCACGCCCTTCTGATTTGCCGTTAACAATAACTAAAATAAAACAAGCTACACAATCCCCCCTTCATTTAAAGTAAGGGGGGAGTTACTCACCACTTTAACCCCAATATCAGGCAGTTAAGCCCTGAACCGATTCCCATGAATCCCACATAATCCCCATGCTTGAGAAAACCACACTCATCAGCAATAGCAGCAGTTAATGGAAGAGATACAGTGCCAATATTTCCAAGATACTGATATGTCGAAAAATCTGTTGCAGGATCAATATTGAGTGCCTGATGAACCATCTGCTGATGTGTCGAACCAACCTGATGACAGATGAATTTATCTGGTTTATTGTGAACATCTATCTTTTTAGAAGATTGAGGTTTGCTCTGTTTGTCTGTCTGCTGAGGAGATTCAATCTTGTTGATAAGCTGCATCTGCTCTATGAACAGATCATAAGTTTCCCTGGCAAGTGCCAATCCATTTTCAAGAACTGCGTGGGCATCTGTTCTCATCCGTATCTTTGCTGTGGTTGGCATCCCTGGTTCGCTGAATGTCCATTTGCACAAGTTGTTGAACCGGCTCGCCTGTTTTACAACTCCGCCAATCAGGGCGTGGCGTCTTATTCCCTGATTGCCAAGAGTTCCATTAGTCATAAGAACTCCGACAGCACCTGAACCGCCGGTCATGGTGGCAATTGTCTGTTTGTAGAAATCAACACTCTTTGCCTGATTGATCTCATCTATTGTTGACTCTACAATTTGACGGGCTGTTTCACATGAAACCACAAGACCCGCCTTTATCTGACCAATCTCTATGGCATTTGCAACATGAACCATACCTGTAACTACCCCAAGACAGGCGTTTGATACATCATAAACATGAGCATTGGGACTTACATTAAGAGCATCAGCAACAGCACAGGCAGTTGCTGGTTCAAAACCATCGCGACCTACACCGCAGAAAACCACACACTCAATCTGGTCAGGAGTCACACCTGCTGCATCTATGGCTTTTTGTCCGGCTTTTGCAGCACCCTCGGCAAGTGTATGATTTATATCCCAGTAACGCCGCTCCTTTATGCCGGTCAGTGCTAAAAGCTGTCCCTTCTTGAATCCAACAGCATCGTAAAACGGTTTTAGTTTGTCCTCAATCTCCTCAGTTGTGACAACATTCGGGGCAAGTTCATAACCTATTGCGTCTATAAAAACTTTTGAATATCTCATTTTTCTATATTTTAAAACTCCAGTTGATTTCTATTTTACGTCTATCTTTCATTCCAAAATAGCTCTATTTCACTGCGGGATAACCCGACTATTCTCATTCCCATGTTTTTATAAAGCACAATCCTGTGATCATCAGAAAACATGTGGGCATCTGCAATAATGTAAGGCTCATAATGATCTTCAATGGTTTTATTTTGCATTTTCATGGTTTGATGTTTAAAAGAATCAGATGCTACATTCATATACCCAATCTCTTTTATTTCAATCTCATACCGTCCCTTTTTAGTCTCTACAGTTACTGGACCTCTACACTTTAAATCGCTCTCAACACCCGGAATCACGTCATAA
>CAXNND010000233.1:0-4272 GCA_964203105.1 Desulfamplus sp. | reverse complement strand
ATGTGTCACTCCTGAATCTGTTTACATGAACTGGCATGATGTTACCTCATATATGGATATTGGGCATAAAAAAAGAGTGGCTTTCAGGGATCTGGTTCTGGAAACAGGCAGTCTGTATGATCCAGATAATATAAAGAATCAACATTTTAATTTGAATTTTAAAGATAATTCATGTCTCTCCTCTCAGTTAAAATCTTCCCAATTAAAAAGAGAGGGCGGCGTCTCCCATAACGAACATATATTGCAGCCTCTTGCTGACTGGTTTATCTCTAACCGAGCATCAGGACTTAATTCTGTTGCAGTATGCACAAGTGATGCACAGGCAGGACGGCTTATATCATTGTTAAAACCCTACGGGATTGAGTTACAAAATCTCGACCATTTTAACTTGAATATAGAATCATCAGCTTTTTATTATATGGTGGGGAATCTGTCATCAGGTTTTCTTCACCATGAGACTGGTATTGCCATAATAACGGATCAGGAGATATTTGGTGTAAAGAAAAGAGTTTCCAACAGAGGTGATAAACGGGCAAAGAGCAGATTTATCACACCTGAAGAGCTTAAAGAGGGTGATATTGTTGTCCATTTGGAACATGGTCTTGGAAGATATGAGGGGTTAAAAACAATCACTATAGATGGGGTTTCAGGTGATTTTATCCAGATTGCCTATAAAGACGATGACAGACTCTATCTGCCGGTTGACCGGATGGAGATGGTTGAAAAATATATAGGAGTTGATGGATATAATCCGATTCTGGATAAAATCGGTGGAAAAACATGGATAAAGGCAACAGCAAAGGCAAAAAAAGAGGTTGAAAAAATGGCAGGGGAGTTGCTAAAACTCTATGCCGAAAGAAGGGTGGAAAGTGGTCATGCCTTTAGCCCCAGCGATAATCTTTACGATGAATTTCAGGCATCTTTTCCTTATGATGAGACCCCTGATCAGTTGAAGGCAATTGATGATGTTCTGTCAGACATGGAAGATGAGACCCCGATGGACAGGTTGGTATGCGGAGATGTGGGTTACGGAAAAACTGAGGTTGCAATAAGGGCGGCATTCAAGGCTGTAAATGATGGCAAACAGGTGGCAATCGTGGTTCCGACCACAATTCTTGCAGAACAGCATCTTAACACATTCAGGGAGCGTTTCAAGGGTTGGCCAATAACTGTGGAAGCTCTGTCAAGATTCAGGACAACAAGGGAACAGAATAGGATTCTGGACGGACTTGCATCCGGTAAAATTGATGTGGTAATTGGAACTCACCGTCTGCTTCAAAAAGATGTGTCATTCAAATCATTAGGACTTCTTGTGATTGACGAGGAGCAGCGATTTGGAGTCAGGCACAAAGAGGCTCTTAAAACAAAAAGAACCACTGTTGATGTGCTTGCTCTGACTGCCACCCCGATCCCAAGAACCTTGCACCTATCATTGACAGGTATGCGAGATATTAGTGTGATCTCAACTCCTCCGGAAGAGAGACAGGCAATCGTCTCATACATTTCAGAATATAATGATTCTGTTGTAGCTGATGCGGTCAAAAAAGAGCTTGCAAGGGGTGGGCAGATATTTTTTATCCACAATGAGATTGAAACAATCTTGAAAATGGCAGAAAAACTTCAGCAGCTTGTTCCCAAGGTGAGGATTGGTGTCGCTCATGGAAGATTGCCGGAGTCAGCATTGGAAAGGGTAATGGTTGATTTTATCAATCATGATATTGACATGTTAGTCTGCACAACAATTGTCGAGTCAGGTCTTGATATACCATCTGCCAATACAATGATTATCAATAAAGCCGAACGGTTCGGACTTGCCCAGATTTATCAGTTACGCGGCAGAATCGGCAGAGGAGAGGAGCAGGCCTATGCCTATCTGTTTGTTCAGGATGAAAACAGCCTCTCTCGTGATGCAAAAAAAAGGCTTGCAGCTCTGATGGAACACCGTGATCTTGGTGCAGGATTCCAGATTGCCATGAAAGACCTCCAAATAAGGGGGGCGGGGTCAGCCCTTGGAGCTTCACAATCTGGACACATTGCAGCAGTCGGGTATGACATGTTCCTGAAACTTCTTGATGAGGCAGTTTGTGATCTTAAAGGCAAACCGGTGATTCCGGCACTTGAACCAGAGATCAACATAAGCATGTCTGCCCATATTCCAGAGGATTATGTTCAGTCCATAGAGCAGAGACTCACCATTTACAGAAGGCTCTCACAGATGACAGATATATCTGAAATCACCACCATGCAAAAAGAGCTTATCGACCGGTTTGGCAAATTGCCGGAAGAGGGTCTTAATATGCTTCTAAAAATCATGCTCAGAATTCTTGCGATAAAAGCCGGAGTAAAAAAGATGGATGTTACCCTAAATTCGATTGTCCTTGTCTTTTCGGAACTGCATCAGAAACGCCCCTTGCGTAATTTTGTCATTAGTGATTTTGCTCATGAATACCCTTCGGAAAATACCCTTAAAATCAACCTTGGTTCAAGAAACAAGAAAATTTCACGATCACTTGTAGAGACCAAAAAAGTCCTCAAAGAGATATATCTGCAGGTAAACAATTCTTAAAATTCCGATTTTTTCAATTTAAGCCTTTATTTTCAAAGGCAGTAAAGCCGTTTTCCCTTGAAAAATAAATCAATTAATGTAATCTGTTCACGCTTAACAGTAGGTCTGCTTTTATGTATTAAACTATACAGTTGATATTTTGTTAATGATTTAATAATGAATTTACAGGAAATTATTTTATGAACTGGGATTGGGATAAGCTCAGAGACAAGCAGGAGCAGTATGAAAAAAGGCGTGGCAGTGATGGAGGTATGGGAATACCAACACCTCCACAAATTGATGAAATAGTATCAAAGTTTAAAAATTTTAAGTTTCCAGGTGGAATATTGATGATTCTTGTTCTTTTTATTCTTTTTTTTGGAAGCTCAATATTTTTCACTGTGGAGATTGATGAGGTTGGAGTTATACAGCAGTTTGGAAAATATAGCAGAATATGTCAACCTGGATTGAACTTCAAATTCCCTTCTGGAATTGAAAAAGTCACTAAAGTCAAAATAAAAAGAATTTATAAGGAGGAGTTTGGTTTTACAAGCGGTCAGCAGGAGGGAATTGTTTCAAGGTTAACCGAGAATACAGACATAGTCGCATCCATGCTTACAGGAGATCTTAATGTTGCTGTTGTGCCCTGGATTGTGCAGTACAGAATATCTGATCCATATAACTATCTGTTCCGAGTCAGAGATGTCAACGCTATTCTGCGGGATATGGCAGAAGCTACCATGCGTACTGTTGTGGGTGACCGCAGTATTAATGAGGTTATATCAAAGCGTGAAGAGATTGCTGTTGCTGCAAGGGAGCTACTCCAGACAGAGATGATTGAGGCTGAGACAGGCATACAGATAGTTACCATAGAAATGAAAAGGACTAACGTGCCTGAACCTGTGCAGGCATCATTCAATGAGGTCAATGAAGCGGTTCAAGAGAAAGAACAGCTTATTTATAAGGCTAAAGAGGAGTATAATAAAGCTATTCCTGCTGCCAGAGGTGAGGCTCAACGTATTATAAAAGATGCCGAAGGCTATGCGATTGACCGTGTTAATCGTTCAATGGGTGATGCTACAAGATTTACGTCTTTATATCAGGAGTATATCAAGGCAAAAGATGTCACGGAAAAGCGATTATATTTAGAGGCAATGTCAGAAATTCTACCCAAACTTGGCAGAAAATATCTCCTTGATTCTGGGCAGACAAATCTTTTACCATTTTTGAATATGGGTGAGGCAGTGGGGCAATCACCAACAACAGTGCCCGCAATAAACGACTTATTAAGGGGAAATGAGGTTTCAAAATGATGAAATATAAAGGTGTTATATATGTAGTATTATTTATGATAACATTTATACTTTTTACATCAGCCTATATTGTCGATGAGACAGAACAGGTGGTTATTACACAGTTTGGAAAGGTTGTTGGTGATGCTGTGACAACTCCAGGCCTTAACTTCAAGGTTCCCTTTATTCAAAAGGCAAGCTATTTTCCCAAAAATCTTCAGGAGTGGGATGGAGATCCAGGACAGATACCCACAAAAGATAAGACTTTTATCTGGGTGGATGCCTTTGCACGTTGGAAAATAATCGATCCTATCAAATATTTTCAGACTGTGAACAACATGACAAGTGCACAGGGTCGGCTTGATGATATTATTGATCCTGCTGTGAGAAATTTTATTACTTCATACAGACTTGTGGAAAGTGTCAGAAATAGCG
>CAXNND010000232.1:0-4284 GCA_964203105.1 Desulfamplus sp. | reverse complement strand
ATTTGAGACATCAAGAATCAGTGCCACCTTGCCGTCTCCCATGATGGTGGCACCTGCATATCCGCTGCATTTTTTCAGGTGTCTGCCAAGTGGTTTGACAACTATCTCCTCTGAATCTCGCAGCTCATCTACAACAAGACCATATTTATGGGAACCTGCTGATACTACCGCAATATTTATTGCACTGGAAGCCCTGTATCTTCTGTCCTCCCCTTTGCGATCATGGACAGATTCACTGTTTACCGATTCGCGTTTTCCACTCTGATCTGTTCTGTCTGAACGGCGATCTGCAATGCTTTCTCTCTGATCCGGATATTCAATATTGTCATCAGGATGGATAAATGTCTTTTTAATACCAAGAACCTGTGAAAGGTTTAAAAGTGGAAGAAGGTTACCACGAAGTCTTACCACATCCGCGTCACCAACCTTTTCAATTCGTTCTTTGACCTGGGATGCCGGAATCCTGAGCAGTTCATCCAAGTTCACCTGGGGTATTGCATAATTTTCGTTACCGACAGATATGATCTGGCTCGGTATAATGGCAAGCGTGAGAGGCAGTTTAATCTGTATATCTGTACCTTTTCCTGTTTTTGATTCAATTTCAATTACTCCACCGAGTTTTTCAAGATTGGTTACAACAACATCCATTCCAACCCCTCTTCCAGAAACATCTGTCACCTGTTCGGCTGTAGAAAACCCTGGCAGGAGAATCAGTTCAATTCTCTCTTTTGCCGAAAGCTCTGACACCTGCTGTTCGGTCATCAGCCCCTTTTTGACAGCAGCAGCAGCAATCCTGTCAGGATCCAGACCTTTTCCATCATCCGATATCATAATATTGACCTGACCCGCATCATGGAATGCCTTGAGAGTGATCTTGCCGGTGGCTTTTTTCCCTGCCGCCTCCCTGACCCGCGGTAACTCAATGCCATGATCAACAGAGTTTCTGACTAAATGGGTTAGAGGATCATTGATGGCTTCAATAATTGTTTTATCCAGTTCAACCTCTTTACCTTCAATTACAAGATCAATCGATTTACCAAGTTCCTGGGAGAGATCACGAACAACTCTTGTGAATTTGTTGAATACATTGGCAATAGGCTGCATACGAGTTCGCATGATAGCCTCTTGAAGCTCTGATGTAATCATATCAATACGCTGGCTTGAAAGCTCGGTAGCTTTGGCGTTTGATGAGTTTATTCCCTGAATTAACTGATTTCTGCTCAGTACAAGCTCTCCTGCAAGGTTCATTAATGTATCAAGCAGATTAACATTGACCCTCAAAGAACCCATTGGTTTGGACATATTCATGGCATTGCCAGAATCATTCTCACTGGAATTAATGTAGTCGTTGTTTTCATTATCCGTTAGAGATAGCTGTTGTTCACGCACTGCAACGGGTGAGGATTGGGGTTTTGCCTTTATAGTTGAGGGATGGTAAGCAGGCTCTTGCTTAAACTGAAGATCATCTTTTGCCTGATGATCTGTTTTTTTAATGGCAGACTCAATAAACGGCTGACTCGCAATAGCTCTTGAGGGCATAGCGATAGCAGCATTAATATCATTAGTTGCACATGAGAGAGACAGCATATTATCAGTCACTACATGGATATATTCCTCTTGAAGCTCAAAAAGGGCTTCTGCCATATCAGGTTCTAATATTGATGAGAAGAGTATCTGGAATGGAATTCTCGTGGATAGTATATCGTCATCCAAAGTTCCAATAGAATCAAAATCTATCCTTGAGTCGATAATAGTCCCTGTTTTTTCAAGAGACTCAAGCAACTCAATCGGGTTTCTGTGCTTGTGATGAATATCCTCTATAAGGTCATATTCAACAAGATAGATATATCTACCCTCATTTTTTGCCTGCTCAATACTATATTTAGATACCACAGGAAATACCCTGCCATCTGCGAGCGTAAGATCAAGCAGGCTATTCACAATGTCCTGCTCATCTTCTGCCAAAGAGGATTTTGTAATATTTTCAAGTGCATCAATGTACTCCGAGACATCTTCATCATTGCTTGTCTGAATGTCACTCATTAGGCTTTCAAGTTTATCAAACCCTCTTAGCAAAACACTGATTCTGTTGGGTGTTGGCAAGAGTTCTTTATTTCTTATGAGATCAAGGACATTTTCAAGGCTGTGGGCAAGCCCTTTGATTGTTGTCAGACCCATGAATCCTGCACCGCCTTTAATTGAGTGCGCAGCTCTGAAAACATTGTTTACGATATCAATATCAATATTTTCACCATCACCTTCAATTGTTAACAGATCACTTTCAATATCTGAAAGGTGTTCAAGGGACTCTTCAATGTACATCTGTAGAATTTCATCGTCTTCAATCATGAGGCATCTCCTGAGAGGGTTTGGGCATGGAGTAAAGCTATGTTTTATATCTTGATTCAGATATAAACAACAGGTGCAACTGTTTTATAAGTTTTTGTATATATAAAACAAGATGCATTGTGATTTTTTCTAAGGTATTAAAAAAAAAAAAAAAGTCAAACACCATTCCATAAAAAGCAATTATGAGATTTTTCTGACAATATTGAGTGGGGCTAAGGGAAGGGTCAATAGCTTGTTTGAACAGTCCAAGGTTTTAAGTGATGGGCATTGGATAATTTGATCTGGGCAATCCAATTTTAAGACAGAGTTAGAGTTTGGCTGTGCATGGGGTATGGGACTATTATTGGTATCATATATTGCGAGTATTTTTGATCTTAAAGCATCTCCTTTTGGAGGAAGTAGTTCAACCATATCCCCAACAGATGCTCTGTTTTTAATCGCAACTACTATATGGTTATCTGGTAGCTGTTTAATTGTTTTACCGATAAAACTGTGTATGTTCCCCTGGTGTATATTACTGTAATTTGGAAGAGTCTGATCAGGGGCATTAAAGTAGAAGCCTGTGCAGTAGGTTCTATGGTAAATAAGAGCGAGTTCTTTGTGCCAGACATCTTTCACTGTATAACTCTCAGGAGATGCTACGTATGAATCTATTGCTTCCCTGTATGTTTTGACCACAGATGCAAGATAGGAAATTCCCTTCATTCTCCCTTCAATCTTCATCGAAGATATTCCTGCACCACAAAGTTCTGGAATATGATCAATCATACAGAGATCTTTTGAGTTAAAAATATAGGCTCCACGTTTATCTTCCATAATCTGCTGATATTCACCAGGTCTCTGCTCTTCAACAACTGCATATTTCCATCTGCATGGGTGGCTGCAAAGACCTCTGTTGCTGTCCCGACCAGTCAAAAAACTGCTTAGAAGACATCTGCCTGAGTAAGATATGCACATGGCACCATGAATAAATGTTTCTATTTCAACAGTGGACGAGGACGATGGGTTAGATTGCAAATTTGATAAGAGGTTTGATGGTGGATTTTCTGATGAAGGTGAAGGTTGGGTTGATTTGAGTGTAATATCTCTTATATCATCCAGTGACAGTTCTCTTGCAAGGTTGATCCGCTTAACACCTGCCTCTTGCCAGAATCGTACAGCATTGAAATTTGTTGTGTTAGCTTGAGTGCTCAGATGAATGGCAATATGGGGAATAATCTGTTTTGCCATTCTGATAATGCCTGGATCGGTTATAATTACTGCATCAGCATTAATATTGCCAATTTGTTCAAGAAATAATGCTAAACCTTTCTGCTCAGGGTTTCTTGAAAAGATATTGCAGGTTACATATACCTTGACATTGTGTTTATGGGCATAGCTAACAGCGGATTCAAGCTCACGATCTGTGAAGTTGCCGGAAAAATTTCTTAAGCTGAAATCCTTTCCTCCAAGATATACAGCATCAGCACCATAATGGATTGCTATCTCAAGTTTTTCATAGTTGCCAGCAGGAGCCAGCAGCTCTGGTTTCTGGGGATAATATTCAGGCATAGAGAAGATTAGACATAATAAATACTATGAGGACAACTAATATTTTAAGATCAATGGTTCAGGTTATGGTACCCCCGGCGAGAATCGAACTTGCGCACATGGATTAGGAATCCAATGCTCTATCCACTGAGCTACGGGGGCATCAAATACAAATATATTTAGTTTACTTTACCAGCAGTTTCTGACCAGGAAAAATCTTACTACCTTTAGGAAGTCTGTTCAGATCAAAAAGGCTTTGTACTGACATATTATATTTTTGGGCAATTGTAAAGGGGGTGTCACCTGATTTTACCCAATGAGTTGATTTTTTAACCTTCATTTCATTGGAATTTACATTTGCCGAGTTGGAGGCAATAGCATTTTTTGTGCTTAATGAGCCATTAT
>CAXNND010000231.1:0-4294 GCA_964203105.1 Desulfamplus sp. | reverse complement strand
AACCAAAATTCCGGATATCTTCTGTTCTTTGCAATATTATTTACAATAACGGCAACGAAAAGCATTATAAGAACGCCTGACCCCACAGGCATCAACGCGTAATAAAAACCTAATTTATGAATCTGCTCTCCCCCGATGACTGCAATCAGTGCTGTTGCCCCTCCAGGAGGATGAAGAGTCTTTGTTGCATGCATGGCTGCAATGGCTGTTGCAACACCAAATGAAGATGCAAGCCAGACAGCATCAGGAAAAAGTTTGTATGAGGCAACTCCGATAACTGCTGAAACCAGATGCCCTCCCACAAGGTTTCTTGGCTGTGCCAAAGGACTTCTTATTGCACCGTAGATAAGGACTGCTGAAGCACCAAAAGAACCAATAATCAGGACAATATCTTTTTCCGAAAACATATTGTAGTGAAGAAAAGCAACGGGTGTAATCCCCAAAAATGCTCCAAGCCATGACCATAAAATTTCAGACAGATTGACAGCCGGTGGACTCTGTTTGCCCCCTTTCATCTTATTGAAAAATTCAATCACAAAATTCTCCCTTTTTTAAAGCATACACTGATTATTGATTTAATCGTCATCTGTTTCAAAGGATCAGCAGAAAGCCTGAACAATATCTGATCTGGCTATGATTCCGGCGAGATTTGCATTTTCATCTAAAACAGGAACTCTGTTTATTTTTCGTGATTCAAAAATCGCTGCAACATCCATAATTGATATAGATTTTTCAACAGTAACAGGAGGAAAAGACATTATATCTTTTACATAAAGTTTTTTTAAATCTGCTGCCAAACAGCCTCTAAAATCTAAGCATTGAGCAATGATACTCATAAAAGAACCACTATCCTTTTCATTTTCCCGAACAATGCCATCTTTATGAACCATTCTTTTTAAAAAATCCTTTTCAGAAAGAATACCTGCAACACGCTGTTTATTATTAAGGACAGGAACTCCAGAGATATTATTGTGAGCCATCAGTTTTGCTGCATCTAAAAGAGATGTCTCTTCAAATGCAGTTATCACAGGTGTTGTCATTACATGCTCTGCTTTAACTGAATTTTTGAGCCGTTCTAAAGCGTGTCTTGATGCTATCTGATAAATCTCTTTAAAATCTGAAGGCGTTATATCTAAATATCCTGAAATATCTCTCATTGCCTCAATAATATCGTCCTCACTAAAGCCTATTGTGCATTGATTTAATGTGTTGCTTTTCATAACTCCTCCGAATTAGAAATGGTCTGATTATCCCTTGATGCTAAATATCAGAACTCCTGTAAAACCATAATTTAACCCTTGATGATGCTGGATGAAAAACGAGTTTTACAGGAGTTCTGCTGTCATATTGGAGGTGCAATGGTTACCAGAACCCTCATGTTTGTTTTTGCTCTGATACCATGCGGTTCACGAATATCTGAAACCAGAACATCACCCTGATTTGCCGGAAAAATAGTGTTATCCTTTCCCAGAAACTCTCCGCTACCTTCCAGAACCACAATGGACAACTGCCCGTCTATATCGTGAGAGTGAATCGGTAATTCCTGACCCTGCATGAAATTGAAATTCAAAATCTTGAAATCCGATGAATCATGGACTATCAATTTCTTGAAACTCTTGTCGCTGAAATCGTTTTCCTTAAATACCTCTATACGTTTAATCACCTGTTTCCTCCTTTTATCTTTATAAACGTAGAGGGCGACAGAGTATCTGCCCTCTACAGTTTTATATAAAAATGAGTAAAAATTATTTCCCAGCCATCATAGCAGCAATATCAGCATCAGCCTCTCCGATGAGTTTTATGTCAAAGTTCTCAACAAGAACCTTGAGGACTCCAGCAGATACAAACCCCGGAAGTGTTGGCCCAAGACGGATTCCCTTGATCTGGAGATGAAGCAAGGCAAGAAGAACAGCAACAGCCTTTTGCTCATACCAGCCAATATCAAATGAAAGAGGAAGATCGTTGATATGGGCAAGTCCAAAAGCATCACGAAGTTTCATTGCAATAACAGCTAATGAGTAGCAGTCATTACACTGACCAGCATCAAGAACTCTTGGGATTCCGCCAATATCGCCAAGGTTGAGCTTGTTGTAGCGATATTTTGCACAACCAGCAGTTAAAATTATTGTATCTTTTGGGAGTTTCTCAGCAACTTCTGTGAAATATGCCCGACCTTTCTGTCTTCCATCACATCCTGCCATGACGATAAATCGTTTTACAGCCCCTGATTTAACTGCTGCAATAACCTTGTCAGCAAGGGCAAGAACCTGATTATGGGCAAATCCTCCAACAATCTTTCCTGTCTCAATCTCCTGAGGAGCAGCACATTTTTTTGCAACTTCAATTAGTGCTGAGAAATCTTTTGCTTTTCCGGGTGCCCTGTCTGCAATATGTGTCAATCCAGGATATGAGACCACACCAGTTGTAAAAATTCTGTTCTGATATGTGTTTTTGCTCTTTATTGGAATAATGCAGTTTGTGGTCATCAGGATAGCCCCGTTAAAGGTCTCAAAATCCTCATTCTGTTTCCACCATGAACTGCCGTAATTTCCTTTAAGATGGGCATATTTCTTGAACGCAGGATAGTAGTTTGCAGGCAACATCTCGCCATGTGTATAGACATCCACTCCTGTCCCCTCGGTCTGTTTCAGAAGTTCGTCCATATCCTTCAAATCATGACCGCTGATAAGAATTCCCGGGTTTTTACCCACGCCGATATTGACCTCTGTGATTTCAGGATTGCCATAAGCTGTAGTATTTGCCTGATCCAGAGCTGCCATAGTTGTTACAGAACACTCTCCAGCTTTAAGAACCCAGCCGACCATATCGTCAACAGAGAGAGTTTCTGTTGTTGATGCAAGAGCTTTGAGGATAAACTCATAAATTTCATCTTTTTCAACACCAAGAATTGCTGCATGGTCTGCATAAGCTGCGATACCTTTAAGCCCTATAACCAGAAGCTCACGCAATGATCTTACATCTTCATTCGCTGTTGCAAGCACGCCAACTTTTTTTGCTTTTTCCTGATAGCTTGCCTCATCATCAGAGAGCCATAAAGCTGAATCATCAAGAGCACCACTTACCTTCCCATCAATTTTAGTTTTAATTGATTTTTTGTACTCTTGAGCTTTCTTTATCCACTGGATAAGGTTTGCATCATTAAAATTTACGTTTGTAATTGTGGTAAAAAGCCCTTGAGCTACAAAGTGACCAGCTTCTTTAATTACATCAACTCCAGCAGTCTTGCCTTTTGTAGCAAGAACAGCGATTCCCTTGAGGTTGAAAATCAACAAATCTTGAAGATTGGCAGTGGTCTCCTCTTTTCCACAAACACCTTTAACTGTACAGCCGGTTCCTTTGGCTGTCTCCTGACACTGAAAACAAAACATGGTAAAGCCTCCTTTAAATAAATTAACTATATGGTTTTTATTAACAACATGATCGTGGTTCTTCTTTTTAAACTTCATGATTTAGGCGATTCTTTCTTTTTTGCCTTTTTAAATGCAATATAGGCTACCTTGAAAAGAAAAACTTTGATCTGGATCAAGAAAAAAATATTCTTTTTGTGGTAAAGTGCAAAACAGATTTAACAGATATTATCATAAACATCCTTTGTGGGCATACAATAATGAATTTTATTTCAAATTAAACTTAAATATAAAAAAATCAAACGGAGTACCCTGATGCTTAGAATTTTCAATAACGACATATCAAATCCTGATAAATTTGTTGTAACTTTAGAGCTTGTTCCTAAACGTGAATCAGGAGGGCTATCTACTGACACTCTTATAAATATTGCAAAAGATGCGTTCTCTGATGGAAGGATATCTGCTGTTTCAATTACTGATAATCCAGGAGGCAATCCATCTTTAAGTCCTGATGTTCTTGGATACGAGATTTTCCGCCACGGTATGGATGTAATTGTCCATTTTACATGCAGAGATATGAATCGTGCAGGTATGGAGAGCCGAGCCTTGCAGCTTGCACGAATGGGTATGAAAAACATTCTTGCATTAACTGGAGATTATTCAGGTAAGGGTTTTGGTGGTCAAGGGACGCCTGTATTTGACTTTGACTCTGTAATTTTGACTAAAATGCTTCATAAGTTAAATGAAAGACTTGCAGCGTCTGAAGACCCTGACGGATTTTTTACAGGCTGTGCAGTATCCCCATTTAAAACAACAGAAGCTGAATGTGAGGCACAATATCGCAAACTTGATAGAAAAATTGAGGCTGGAGCATCATTTATAATAACGCAGCTTGGATATGATGTGGATAAGTTTCAAGAATTAAT
>CAXNND010000230.1:0-4303 GCA_964203105.1 Desulfamplus sp. | reverse complement strand
CTGTTTCTGATCTTGTCCAGATGGTTAGGGATTCCAAAAATCACTAAAGGGCATTGTTTTGGGTATAAGGTGGATTAAGTAATTTTCCATTTACCCATGCAGCTTAATTTGATAAGAACATTGAAAATATTTAACATATTTATCAGTATTTGAGTGTGTTAAATTGAGATACCATAAAAATTTACATGATTAAAAAAAGGAGAAACAGTAAAAATGAAAAAATGCTTTAAAAGTATTGCAAAAACAAGTGGAATTATTGGTGCTATCTGTGCTATTTGCCTTACATTCATCAATCTTACTCTGGAAACGGCACAGGCTGTCAATATTGTAAATAAAGATGGATGGACGCTTGATTTCGATTTTGAAGCTGCTGCAATCTACACCAAAAGCGACAACACCTGGTTTGGTGCCGGACAGACAGGAACAGCCAAAAAAGATATCTACTGGACCGAGTTTTATATGAAGCCATCTTTAAGCTCAACCTTTGCCCTTGATAACGCCAGCAGCCTTTATGCTAAATTTACAGCGGTTGGTGAAGCAACCCGTGGTGACGGCAACATCTTTTCATCTGATAACGAAGATGATCTTGAGATTGACAAGGCATATATAGGCTGGAAATCTGGCACCATTTTTGCCCGTGAAAACCTGTTTGACCTTTCCGTTGGAAGGCAGGAGTTTCTGGTTGGACGGGGTTTTATGATGAAAAAGCAGGGGGGAGACGACCCAGGTGCGTATTGGCTTGCCCCCAACGCTCACTTTGACAACACTGCAATAGCTAAAATCAACTGGAATCCGATTCGTGCCGATTTTGCATGGGTTCAGACAAATGAAAACACATCTGATACCCAGTCCTTTGGCGTCAATGTTGAATATTTCAACGAAAAATTTGCAGCATTGGAGCAGGCAACTCTTGCCATCGCATATTTTAATACTGCTGAATCTGACAAGTCAGGATGGGACGGACTTGACGTTTATAATGCCCGTACCAATTTTGCCCCTCTTGCAGCAGCGGGGATGAGTGATCTCTACATCTCAGCCGAATATGTAAAACAGAAGAACGATGGAGATTATGATGTTGATGCAGATGCCTACTTCGGAGAGATAGGTTATAACTTTTCAAAACTTGTCTGGACACCAAAGCTCTTTTACCGTTACGTCCATTTCAGCGGAGACGATGCATCCACCAGCACTGATGAAAGTTATCAATACTATTTTGAGGGTGGTACAGGATGGGGTACATGGTACACCGAAATCCTCGGCGATTATTATGGATTCAATAACGAAAACCAGAGCCAGATTCAGCTTGAAGTACACCCGCTTGAGGGGTTGTCCACAGGTTTCATATACTACACAATGAAAACTGATGATGGGGGGGATAAAATTGGTGACGAGATCAATATCTACTCAGACTACGTTATAAACAAATGGGTGTCAGTAGGTGCCTGTTATGCATGGGCATCTCCAGATACTGTTGCCAAATCAGAGTTTGGTGATGATAATAGTCAGAAAATCGAAATTTATACATATCTTTACTTCTAAAAACAGGAGATGGTTTTAATTTTCGTTTGAATCACTGTTGTATAAAGTACAATATGTTAAATAACAACTACTTAATACTGTCTGCCACTCTTATTGAGATAGAGCCACTCCTGCAATGTTCAACTGTGTTGTCAGAGAGCTGTTCCCGCTCAGGCATAAGAACAATTACTGCAAGATTGGGCAATTCTACCAGCTCAGGCATATCCGCACAATGTGATAATATAAATTTTCAGATTGTGGTAACCGGCGCTGGAGTGGTAAATGCATCTCATGGACTGACTGTATGTTTGGAGAGCCAGATTAACGACCATAAATGGCATAAAACCGAGTATTGCAAACCGAATCTGACTGGATACAACCCAAATAACATTGAAGAGTCTCCCACTCCTCTGTTGATAATCCAGACGGGCATTGCCGGTTTTTTTGAAGGTTCTGGTCTTGAAACGGGAGATATTGCTGTGGCTACATCTGAAACATATATCCATACCGGTGTGGATAATGCCACATATCCTCATAAGCTCCTGCCTTTTAATCTTGTCCCCGACTGCCCTATTAGCAGGCGGGGGCACTTTATCTTTGAAAAAGCGATGGTTGAAAAATCATGCTCTATTATCGAAACAGGCATAAACAAAAGTTCATCTGAATTAATAAAAAACGGCTTGGCTGAATTAAAAGAATCTGAAGAGAGGATAAAAGATAAACTCTGTCGTGTAATGGCAGGTAATTTTATTACCGTTTCAACCATCACAGCCACTCCTGAAAATGGTCATAACCTTTTCAGGGCGTTTAACCAGCCGTTTATGGAGTCAATGGAGGGGGCAGCATCAGCCCATATTGCAGCACTCTACAATATCCCTTTTCTTGAGGTGCGGGCAGGCTCAAATCCTGTAGGGGTAAGGAGCAAGGATCAGTGGAATATCCCCCTTGCATCCCAGAGGGCATCTTTTGCTGTCAGGTCACTTATAGAAAGAGGGGATCTGCTTATAAAGGAGAGTTGTTTTGAAAACCGGACATCAATCAGAGAGCGGACTTAATATCTCCCACTACTTTCTTTTTCTACTTATAGCCCTATCTTTGATCCTCTGCTGGAAGATGATGCAGGGTTATATAGACCCTGTTGTTATTGCAATAATTCTGTCATTGCTGACACATCCTGTTTACGACTGGATTAATGTAAAATGTAATAACAGGAAGAGTATTGCTGCCCTGATATCATGCCTTCTTTTGAATCTTGTGATTATCATCCCCTTTTTTATGATCTTTTCGGCAGTTATAAGGCAGGGTATCATCTCTGTAAATTCGATCAACAGATGGATTGCAGATGGAAATATTGAGCGGGTTGCCCAGATACCCTTTATATCCCATGCACTGGCTCTTTTCCATGAACAGATGGAGGGAACTCTATTCAAAGAGGTTGATTTGCATTCACTGATAATAACTGTCTCCTCTCATGCCGGAGAGATCATGATGAGCCAGGGCAAATATATAATCTCCAATATATCCTCAGTCGCCGGAAAATTTTTTCTTATGACCTTTGTATTTTTTTTTGTGATTCAGGATCAGAAAAAAATATTTGACTACATCTTCCATCTAAGCCCCCTCTCATCTACACATGAAACAATGCTGACTGAAAAGATAAAAGCTGTTGCAAAGTCTGCCATATTGGGCACTCTGGTAACTGCTATATCTCAAGGGGCTGCCGGAGGAATTGCATTTACAATATGCGGTCTGCCAGGGTTTTTCTGGGGGGCTGTGATGGCATTTGCATCACTGATTCCATTTGTTGGCACAGCCCTGATCTGGGTACCCGCTGCAATCTGGCTTTGTATTTCAGGTTCATGGGGTTATGCGGTTTTTCTTATCTTGTGGTCTGTGGTTGTTGTTGGCACTATAGATAATATTGTCAGACCTCTTTTTATGAAAGGAGCTGCCGGTATGGGTACCCTTTTGATATTTTTTTCAATTCTTGGCGGACTTAACTATTTTGGAATAGCCGGACTTCTTTATGGTCCCATGGTCTTTGGTCTGACAATTGTTCTTCTCTATATTTATGACGTTGAGTTTCACGCATTTCTTAGGCATCAGGATAAAAGCTGAAATCTCGGGAGATTTTTATTATATGACGAACACCCATAGCGAAAATGATGACAACCAGACAGATGAGATTGAAGCCTTAAAAAAAGAGCTTCAGGATCTTAAAGATAAGTTCAACGAACATTTGATTGATTCAGAAAGGTCGATGAAGGTAAAAAGCGAGTTTCTTGCCAACATGAGCCATGAAATCAGAACACCCATGAATGGCATTATCGGCATGATGCACATTCTTATGGACACACCTCTGAATCCTGAGCAGAAAAAATATGCATCACTTGTCTTTTCCAGTGCCCATGCCCTGTTGTCCCTTATCAATGATATTCTTGATTTTTCAAAGATTGAAGCTGGTAAACTTGAATTTGAACGGAGAAACTTTGATATTCAGATCACAATGGAAGATATAAATGCAATGCCGTCAATTCAGGCAAAAAACAAGGGGATTGATTTTGAATTCATCATGTCACCGGATGTGCCAAGGCGTCTTAAAGGTGACCCTGGGCGACTGCGTCAGATTATGAACAATCTGACTGGTAATGCCATCAAGTTTACCGAGAGTGGTAAGGTTACCATTGCGGTTGCCCTTCAAGATGAGACAGATACCCACGCTCGGCTTAAATTCTCTGTAGATGACACGGGTATCGGGATTTCGTCCGATAAAATTCACCGTCTG
>CAXNND010000229.1:0-4315 GCA_964203105.1 Desulfamplus sp. | reverse complement strand
AGACTTGATGGCACAGCGGCTCAAAAGAAGGCGGGCATTGGCAACCTCAGCCGCTGCAATGGATACATTGGTCTCTTTAACATCAATCTGGGCTTCTGAAATTATCCCTTTTCCATAAACAGATTTGTCACGCTTTAAATCCGCAACTGCCAATTTATAGGCTGCATCTGCGCGGTTGAGTGCAATCTTGTAGTCATCTGTTTCAATACTTGCGAGCAGATCACCAGTTTTGACCTCATCACCCTCCTTGACCATCACATCTTCAATCGTTCCATTCAATTCTGCCTTGAGAGTGAGCAGTGTCCAGGGTTCAACCATCCCCGGAAGGTTGATACTGTCTCTGATACTTCTCAATGTCAGAGGCATTACAACTGTGTTGATTAACGGCTTCTCCTTTACAAGTGCAGAGGCTTTTTCAGTTTCAATGGTTTTCATTTTAGTTTTTATTGTGCCAAAGAGCACCATAATCAGAACCATCATACCAAGAAGAACCAATCTTGGAATTGAACGCCAGATAAAATGGAGGAGTTTTGCCCGAGATGAACGGGGAGTAAATTCTTTTTTTTTGTTTAATAAAGTGGCATGATTTAATACTATTTCAGGTTGATTTTTCAGTGCGATATCAGGTTGATTTTCCATTTTTATTTTATATCCTAAAGACAATTCAGATTTGTGTTGTTTTGAGAACAGTATATTAATATTTTGAAACTTCCTGGCAAAAATCTCTGAAAGCAGCTTCTAAGGATTCAAAGAGCCTTATGATATCTTCAATATCACTCTGTCCAGTATCTACCACCTGCTCAATATCAGACTCCTGTTCATCAGGTTTTTCAATAACCAGATCATAATCCCGTGCTTTATATTCAATCTGTTTTGAAAGTTCTGACAATATACCTGCTCCGATATTCATCGACATACCTTTGAGAGAGTGGGAATTAAAACGAACTTTTTCCATATCTCTTGCCTCTATTCCCTGGCGTAGATAAGATAAAATATCTGGAACCTTCTCCAAGAATATACGGACAAGTTTATCATAAAATTCAATATTGTTACCAACTCTTGAAAAAAAAGCATTCCTGTCAAACACCAGAAGGGATTTATCAGTATCAGTAGATTCAGATATTACAGACATCTCAATCAATTTAGATTTTTCAGGCTGGAATTTTACGGATTCTGCTTTTGTTGTCTGTTCACCTGTCGATTGAGCGTTAGTTTTTTGAGCTTTTGGAGGTAGAAACTGCTCAATAACATTAATAATATCATTTGGCTTGAATGGTTTTGACAGATAAAAGTTCATGCCTTCAGCAAAACATTTATCCCTGTCATCCTTAAAGGCATCTGCGGTTAATGCAATAATAGGGGTGACACTCTTTTTGCTGCTGTTTTCAGATGCAACGGCTTTTTCATGCTCTCTTATCTTTCGTGTTGCCTCAAAACCGTTCATTTCCGGCATGTGAATATCCATGAAAATCAGATCAACATGATTGAGGATAAATTTTTTTAAAGCCTCTTTTCCGTTCGGTGCCTCAATAATATAAAAGCCCATATTAGTCAGATTCGCTTTGATAATAAGCATGTTTATAGGGTTATCCTCCGCAACAAGAATAGTGCCTGTATAATTATTGTTCTCTTTTCGTGCTGATATTTTACCATCAATAGGTGTGGTAAAATTGGAATAATCTGCAATTTGCCTATTAACTTCAGACTTATCTACAACAGGCAGCGGAAGATTGACAAAGAAAGTCGTTCCTATACCTGGGGTGCTTTTAACTGTAATAGTTCCACCCATCATTTGCGTTAACCGTTTTGATATAGTAAGTCCAAGTCCTGTGCCACCATATTTTCTGGTGGTAAAATCATCTGCCTGAGTAAAACTTTCAAAAATCGTATCGAGCTTATCTGCTGGAATACCGATTCCTGTATCTTTAATAGCAATAGTCAGAGGCAATATTTTCTGTTTGCTCTGCGGCAATTGTTTATCACTGTATTCAATGTCCAATTTTGTGATAATTACTCTTATATCACCCTTTTCAGTAAATTTGACTGCATTACCAGTCAGGTTCAATATTATCTGGCGGATTCTTACAGGATCACCCATAAAGATTTCAGGCATCCCTGGTTCAATCTCCGTAAACAGAAGAACACCTTTTGCACTTGCCCTTTGGCTCATCATAAAGACACTTTTTTGAACAACATCCCGAATATTGAACTCAATATTTTCAAGCGTAAGTTTATCAGCCTCAATTTTGGATATGTCGAGAATATCATTGATAATATCAAGCAGTGCATAAGCAGAGTATCTTAGGTTTTCAAGGTACTTATTCTGAACAGGTGTCATATCAGTTGTCAGAAGCAGATCTGTCAAGCCAATAACTCCATTCATGGGGGTACGTATTTCATGGCTCATAACTGCAAGAAACTGGCTTTTTGTAAGGTTGGCGGATTCTGCTGCCTCTTTGGATTTATGGAGTTCCGTCTCCATCCGCTTGCGGTCAGTTATATCCTGATTCACAGCCACCGCCCCCTGAATATCCTGCTTGTCTCCTATAATCGGCATTGCCCAGTTAAGTACAATCTTGCGTGTGCCGTCAAAACACTCTATTTCAAGTTCCTCTTCAGTTGATGCTTCCCCTCTGGCCAAGGCTCTGGAAACACCCCAGTCTTCGGGCTTAAGCATTTCACCTGTTGATATACTCCATGCCTTGTATGCTCCATAATTTTCCGGGGCAACATGGCGTATCCCCTCCCAAATTTTCTGTCCCGCCCTGTTTCCATAGGTTATTCTACCTTTTTTGTCTGTAATCCAGACACCAACAGGCAATATCTCAAGAACCTGCACAAGTCTCATCTGGCTATCCATCAAGGCATCTGATATTGATTTAAACTCTGTAATATCCCTGACAACAGCAAGAGAACGGACAAAATTACCATCTGAATCAGTTTCAGAGATCGCAGAAAGAATAGTCTCCATTATTTCGCCATTTTTTTTTACAAACTGGTAAGAAGCATCATTGATAGAGCCACTCTTGAAGAATTGAGGAAAAGTGACTAAACGTGCGTATTCTCTCGATTCCCCTGTGAAAAAATCTGTAAGGGGACGCCCTATAACCTCATGGCGTTCATACCCCATGACTTCAGTCCAGTAATCGCTTACACTCACCAATACTCCCGAGTCATTTATCGAATGTAGCATTACCGGAGTCCTATTATATATCAAACGGTAACGTTCTTCTCTCTCACAAACAGCCTTTTCAGCATATTCACGCTCGGTCATCTCCTGTTCAAGCTCTCCATTTATTCTTTCAAACTCCATTGCACGCTCTTCAAGCTGATTTATTATCGGAGCGGTGATTTTGATAAATAAAAACGCTCCAGATATCACAAACAGGATAGTAAACATTCCGGCGATCAATCCGGCTCTAATAAACGGTTGGCGTATCTCAGCCATGTGAAGTTGTGTTACAAGTCCAAGATTGAGCAGAGCAACAGGCTCATAGGCGGCAAGGACAGCGTGTCCCATGTAGTCTATACCTACCATTGAACCGGCTTCTCCTGACAATGCCCTGCGTATAGTTTTTACAACTTCGGAGTCAAAAGGGATTGGTTCAAATCGTTTTTCAGACTTGCTGTCCATATTAACAGATTGTCCATTTGCCAAAAGTAAAACGATCTTGTCGCCATCTCTCTTTGCAATAACAATTTCGTCATTTTTCCCAAAGGTGCTTATACGCTCATAGGCATCAATAATCTGTGACAGAGTAGCCTGAAATGAACCACCCTGGTAATCGCTGCTTTTAATTGTATTAAGTCTTACTATAGCCTCTATAAGGCGTGCTCCCACCTGTGCGTTTGTTATCAGACGCATTTTTTGTGTTTCAAAGGATGTGTTATATAAAATAGCAGTTGTGATTCCTGTAATCATAATGGATGAAACAGTCATGATCAAAATCAACAATGCAACTCTTTTATGTTCATTCATATTTCTAAAACACTCCTGTATATATTTTTTATTTCTGGTTTTCAGAGAAAAATCAGAATGGTTCATATTTCACTTTTTTATTCTTGACTGTCAAGGGCTATTATTATATCTGAAACTATTTAAACTGGTTATGGTGTCAGTTCTTAAATAATTCTGATCGGCATTAATTTGAGAACTTTATAAAAGTTGTCAAATTTTTTGAATATAATATAATTCAATTTATTAAGCCTCATCCGATTTAAAAAAAGAACCGGATGGACTTTTGGAAAAAGGAAAGATTATGGAAGGTGCGTTACTACCAATTATCGTGTTTCTGATTGTCTATGCTGTCATAAC
>CAXNND010000228.1:0-4316 GCA_964203105.1 Desulfamplus sp. | reverse complement strand
TGTGACGAAAAGAGGGGGCTGTTTTGCCTATTTCAAATTTTCTAACCGTTTCGGTTTTGGATTTTACTGTAATATTAATTCTGTTTTTGGTATCCAGCTCATAAGGTGCGAAATTTCCGCTTTCAGATACTAAAGCCGACAGTTTCAGAGCTTTTACCACATCAACAATCTTTGTAATACTCTCCTTATCAGCAGGATAAGTTTTATCAGAATCAGAGCTTGATACTAACCATGCGCCATCTTTTTTTGAAATGATAATATTTTTACTATAATTGCCATTGCTATCCTTGCCATCATTATCTCTTTCAATAGCAATCTCGGCTATATCAGCAACATTAATCTCGGCAATTGAAGGGAGGGTATAGTTATCTCTGTCAGTTTTATTAGTTACAAGATAGGCTGACAGGGCAATAATTATCAGCCCAAGTATAATATACTCTTTTTTCATTATTTTTTTATCCTCCAGGGGGCTGTGTAAATTCTGCCCCTGCAATTAGTTGTTCTTGTGCGTCTATAGACTTAACTATCTGATAGATTTGACAACTTTTAGAAAGTTGTCAAATCTTTTTAATACTCCAAATCTGTAGCAGTTGCTCTGCTATTTATGGAATTGAAGTTTAATGGTTTTCCTTCTGGAGCTTCTTCTTGCCCAAACTCCAAAACCAAACAGAATCACCAGAACCGGCAGTCCTGCAATATTGAACACCTTGATAAAGGTTCTTGCAACAGGTGATGTCTCCTCAAGGGGATTCAACGTCTGGTTTTTACTACGCATGGCAGCAACGTCATCCCTGTCGTTGAGGTGATCGATAATATTGAGAATAAAGGTGGCATTAGATGTTCTCCCTTCCGGATCAAGCATGTTATCCTGAAGCATTGAAGAGCACGCCATTACAAAGATTTTTCCAGGTTTGCCCTTTGTGAGCAAACTGTTCTGAACTTCGATTTTTGCAATCTCCTCTTTATTCTCCTCAAGAACCTTTTGACGCATGTCATCGGTAATGCTCTCGTTAATCTCGCCTTTGCTGTCAGGTGCATTTATAGGCTTGTTTGCAAGGTCAGACTCCTGTTTATTATCAGGCTCTTTGCCATCATCACCTTTTTTATCCTCTCCTTTGATATCCTTTTTAGGAACAGGTTTGCCTGCAAAATAGCTTGTAAATTCACCATTGAGCATATATGCAAGAGGGTATGATTTCATCTGTGATGCGTCTGATGGAGGAGTCATAAACATTGGATTCAGGTTAATATTGCCCTCCATAAGCCATGATTTGTCTGATGATGAAAAGAGCTTTGAGGCTTTTATACCACTTTGCTCAAGCTGCTTTTCGTCCAGCTCCAAAGGGGATATTCTCATGGCGATTATCCCCTTGATATTGTTCATGTAAGATGGCGTATTGTTGATCTTTTCATCCTTGATAATCGGGGCAAAATATATCTTCTGCTCACCGCCACCCTGATTTGGAGATTTTTGCTGTCTGTAGCAGTTGTCATCAAGTATGTAGGAGGTGTTGATTTTTACTCCGTAGTATTTAATGAGCTTTTCAAGACCTGTATCAATAGGTAAATACTGAGGTCCCCCGCCAAAAGGCATCTGCTGAGTCGGCATTACCTCATTAAATGCATCCATGAAAAATGCAATATTTGTCCCTCTCATAAGTGCCTGATCGATCTCAAACAGCTCATAGTCTGAAAAAGGTTCGGTTGGTCTTGCAATAATAAGGGTTTTGAGACCTTCTGGAATGGATGTAACGGTAGATAACGATTTAGCCGAAGGAGCTTTTGATGGTGGCGATGAGCTGTCTGCATCTTTTAAATTTACACTCTGTATAGAATAACGCTCTGATACCAGCTTGTTAAATGCAGTCATTGAACCTTCTTGCTGCTGTCCCTGCATCATCATAGCCATCTTGCTGTCCATAATTGTGTGTGTGCCGTGATCTGCAAGATAGCCAATAGTTTCATTAATGCCGATCATCGTCTCCATTGTCTGGGTAAACATCTCTTCAAGAGCTTCAGGGTCAACCATCTGATATGTAGTGCCAATGATTGGGATATTGATGCTGCTGATAAGCTGTGTGGTTTTGATTTTGTCCTTGTATTCCATCACAATACCAGCACAGCCAGCCCCTTCTGAAATACCTTTTTGAGGAATTGCAGGCCACTTCATAACCATGAGATTGTATTTTTGGGATAGGTCACCAAGGTTGTAGCTGTTTGAGGGTTGAACGCTACCGCCATTATTATTGGCAGGTGCAGTAGAACCTCCGTTATTTGCGGAGGCAGCAAATGGGCTGCCTGGATCGACATATTTGTAGTCAACCTTGTCAAGGCTTCTGCTGTTGAGCTTTTCGACAATCTTCTCAATCCGTTTGGGCAAGGTTGAAAGCTCATCCAACCCCATAAGTGGTGCCACCTTTTCAAGTGATGAAGAGAGATAGAGTGTAATTTTAACCTTCTGATCAAGTGCAAGCATGGCACTAACCTTGTTGTTGAGCTTCTGTATCCCAGATGTCAAAGTGTATTCAAGACCATCTGTTGAGGTGATGGCTGGAATTTTTTCCATCATATCGCCGTGAATAATCACAAGCCCCATGTATGCCTGCTGAAATTTTACCTCATCGTTTTCAACTACACGTATCTGAACAGGAGATATTCCGTAATCCTCTGCCATATTACGGTTGGTATTTGTCTTTTCTGTAACTCCTGCATCTGTAGCTGTAACATCATAAAACCTGTAGTTAAACAGCTTTCCACCCTGAGCTGCATACTCTTCAAGCAGATCATGCAGATAACGCTCTGTGTTGTTGTGAGGGGCTGGCAGATTTTTGGTAAAAAAGACCTTGATAGTAAGAGGTTCTGAGAGTGTTGCAACTACCTTATGACTTGCATCCGAGATTGAATATATTTTATTTGAGGTAAGATCAGCCCTGAAAAACAGGGTTACCCCTGCAATATTTACCAGAATCACCACAACCATATAGATCAGGAATTGAAACCAGACACCTCTATTATTAAACCCGCCTTTATTGCTGAACTCTTTCACTTTATTGCTACCTCCATTATCTGTAGAGCTGTTTTTATACTTAAACTCTATTTTATCGTTTGTATCTTTCATCGGTTGAATTTCCCTTTAATTCTTCTCCTGCATCACAATATAGGTTCCAAAAAGTCCTATAAATATGACACTCAGAAAGTAGAGAATATCTCTTGAATCTATTACCCCCTTGGAGATGCTCTGAAAGTGTACGTTTGCTCCAAGAAAAGCCATAATTTCCGTGATGGACGACGGGACAAAGAAGAGAAGCTGGTCAAGTATGGTCAGCGTGAAGCAGATTGCAGCACCAATTATAAAAGCCACAATCTGGTTGCGGGTCAATGATGATGCAAATATCCCGATAGCACAGAATGCACCGGATAGAAGCATTGCCCCGATATATCCACCAGCTACAGGACCAGGATCGATCTCTCCGATAAATGAGATAAATATGGGGTAAGAGAGAGTTGGAAGAAGCATACAGCCTGAAAAAACGGTTGCTGCCACAAATTTTCCAACTGCAATATCTGTAAATGATACAGGCATTGTTAAGAGAATCTCGTAAGAGCCGACATTCATCTCTTCAGAAAAGAGACGCATAGTGACAGCAGGTATAACAAAGGCAAATATAATTGGCAGCATGGAGAAAAAATTTCTCATGTCTGCCGTGTCAAAAAGAAAAAATGTGGAAAAGAAAAACCATCCAGTTACAACAAGAAATATTGAAATTACAATGTATGCGATGGGTGAGATAAAATAATCCCTAAACTCTTTGGCTGCTATATTAATAATCTGTTTCATTGTTTAGTCCCTAATGTTTCATTATTCAAATCCTGAACCTGATTTAAAGTTTCAAATCCGACCTTGTTCTAAATTCTAACTTCCCTTTGTCAACTCATGGAAGATGCTCTCAAGAGTCTGTGATTCCAGCATCAGTTGGGCTATAATCCAGTCAGTTTCCCTGATTTTAAGATAAATATCCCTTCTCAAATCTTTTATTGCACCACTTGAATTGCCGCTATATTTATCATCATAGGTACTGCTGTGTATCTCAAAAGAGAGAAGCCCCTTTTCTACAGGCTCTTTTTTCACCACCTCAATATCAGAAGATATGCTCTTTAAGAGTTTTATGACAGAATCGGAAGTTGGATAATTTGCAGGGTAAGCGTCTGAATTGGAATGAGCTGGATTGTCATGTAGATTCTGATAATCTGTATTGGAACCATATAGAGCAAGATGAACTGTTACACCTGATGCAGCACGGTTTTTCAGCTTCTGG
>CAXNND010000227.1:0-4349 GCA_964203105.1 Desulfamplus sp. | reverse complement strand
CCGTCCATGTTTTCATTATTAACTGTTATGGTTATCGATCCTTTTGCCGTGAATTTAACAGCATTATTCACAAGATTCAGAATAATCTGACGCAGACGGTTTGGATCTCCTTTCAGAAAAAGGGGAACATCCGGAGAAATATGGCAACCCAGAATAAGCCCCTTTTCAGATGCCTTGATTTTGAGCATATCTGTTATTTTGCCAATAATATTTTTAAGATCAAAATCAACATATTCCAGTTCGATTTTACCCGCTTCGATTTTGGAAAAATCCAAAATATCATCAATAAGCGACAAGAGTATTTCAGAAGAGTGGGAAACCATGTCTGAATATTCCCTCTGTTCGGAGTCCAGATTTGTTTCACTGATAAGCCTGCTCATGCCGAGAATCACGTTCATGGGAGTTCTGATTTCATGGCTCATGTTGGCAAGAAATTCTGATTTGGCTCTGTTGGCAGCTATTATCTGCTCTTGAGCCACTTTGCGGTCGGTTATATCGGTTGCTATTTCTAATCGCACCAGTCTCCCGTCTGTCCACTGAATTGCCTTGTCACGGCAATCATACCATTTCCCTGTAACCCTGTTCTGAAACTCCCATTCATAAACACCGGCGGATCTGCCATCTGCGGTCAACAGCTTGTCGTTTGTACAGAAAGGACATGGTAAATCGAACCCCTGAAGAGCTTTCCAGCATTTATTCCCGACTACATCGCCCCATATCCTGCGACCAAATTCATTGACAAGCAAAAGTTCGTGAGTCTGCATATCTGCAATGTATATAAGGGCATCAATACTGTTTATCACTGTTATCAAGCGTTCGTTCGATTCCCGTAACTCTGCCTGCTGACCAAGAATACAGGTGTCGGTGCGGCGTAGCAGGACAACTACAAAGCCAAACATTACTGCTAAAATAACCACTCCGAACACCACCCCCAGGATTATTTTTTTATGAAAGGCATCTTTTTCCGAGGTAATATCGCTCATGACAATAAGGTCGCCAATCTCTTTTCCCGAGACATCAGTCAATGGTATAGCCGAGACCTGCCAGGCTTTTCCATCATAAAAAATTTCACTGCTCCTGACCTCGTGTCCATTGTTATCTTGAGAATGGTGATCTGTTATAGGCACAAAGGCGTCAGGCAGGCGTAAATGGGAGGAGTAGATGATCACGTTATGAGGAAGACGATTCCAGTCCGCCTCCCTGCCCAGAAAACGCATACCTTCTTCCCATAATTTTTGGTTCAGATGCTCCTTGCGTATGGTTATGGCAAGATGGCTGAGGGATCGAACGGTCAGACCTTGCAGTACATCTTCGATCTCTTTACCCAACTCCACATAGCCAAGCAATACACCGTCCTGAAAAACCGGTTGCACAACCCTCAAGGTGAATGTTCCCAGTGGACCCAATTCGATTCCTGAGGATGTTTTGCCGGTGAGTTCCGCTTCCAGAGCCGTAAAGCGGTTGATCTCATCGCCGCTTTTTTCAGGTTTGTGAATCCGTAGAATACAGACACGCCTTCTGTCCAGGAAATAGAAGTGAGTAAGGTTGTGTTCCTGACGCATCGTCTCATACAGGGGCCGCCAGTCTGACAGGAGGCTCTCTGAATCCCCCTGATGCAACATCTGAAGCACACGCGGATTCACGGTGATGGTTTTCAGAGTTACTGCCAAACCGGAAGCCTGCTCCTTCAGACTCCAGTGGAAATCTCTTCCAACTTCTGATTGCTGCCTTGTCACGATATTCTTCTGATGTTCCTGGTACTGTTGCCACAGAAGAAATCCCATGCCTGCAAGCAAAAAAAGCACCATAGTCACTAAAGACGGCAAAAGACGCCACAGCACTCGTCTGGGACGAGCCACCATGCGTAATGCAACAGCGTTCCAGTCGCTGCTTTCTGCGTTGTGCTTTAGTATCTGTTTATATCTGTTCTCGTTCATAAGCTTTATTCAACTCCCATCTATCGTTACTCTGGGTGATGATATAGGACGAACAACTCTGATAAGATTGAATTGAGAGAGGCAATAACATCAGAAGGAGTTCTTCATGTTAATAATTATGCCCTATTTGGAGTGTTTAAGCCAGAATTTTTCCCAAAAAAGTGTAAGGCTGTTGGGAATTGTGAGGCAGGTGATGTCTGTGCTGCAAAGGTCGTATAACATGGTAAATACGATGCTTTATTTGATAGTCAGAATTTTGCCATAAATATCCGATAAAAGAGCAGTGTCCTGCAAAACAGCGTAAGAAATATCACTTTAGCTAAAGCAGCCTCTTGAATCTGTGATATTGACTTGAAAACCCATATATTTATACACGTTCGCTGCTGTCTATCCATTATCAAGCATCTTTATCTAATCATTCGTCTGTTTTAACTGTCTCCGGTAGTTCATTTAGTCTTACAAGCTCTTTGCGCAGTTCATGAATCAAATATCTCTGCTTCACAAGTTGTCGAATAACAAAATAAATGATAATAGTCAATACTATCAAGAGTAATAATGTTAACATAAATTGCCTTTTTATCTATTGAATTATATAAGGAAGTTTTATAAAATCGTCATAGCAAATCCAAGCATCAACAGCTTCGACTCACAACAAGATATTTTTTAAGATTCGTTTTTCGTTCAAGAAAATGTTTTCTGTAGATCATAAAGGCTGCCTCATAGGAGCTTTGTATCATTTCATAGTTTGAATGGGCACTGATTGCAATAGAGACAATAGGAATAATTCTGGAAAACAATCTCAATAAAATAGCAGAACAAAATCGTCTGACCGTTCTTTCTGCGGCTTTTTTTGTCAGCACATGCGTATAGTGCTGACCCCTGATTTCCTGTTCTTTTTTTCTCAGATGACAAATCTCCTTGAGCACCTCTTTTCTTAACTCAGCTCCACCTAAGGCAACAAGCATAATGCTAAGGATTATCTCTTTTTCAATTGGGTCATTTGGATTGAATCCATAACATAATGCTACATACTGAATCATGTTGAATATACGCACAAGAAGTGCAGAGAGATCCACAGGGGCAGCAAGTTCTCCTGTAATGCCAGCAATCCCGCCCTGAATGGCTGCACTGGCTCCATGAACATTGATATATTTACGGTTGCAATCATCAAGCTGTTTTAAATAACAGTGTTGAATATCTGCAAGTTTCTTCACGATAATTCCGTGTTTTTTAAGCCGTTTCATCAACCGCCCATGAGATACCGTCAGTTCCGAAACCTTGTAGAGATACTCAATAACGCTTCCAACCGTTTTTTCAATTCTGTAAGAATTTTTCTTTTCGAGCTTATCAACTAAATAATGGATTGGAGTCGCGGCAACTCCCATTACTTTGGTAAAATAACCGACTTTCTGTTTTTCCCACTTTAATATCTCCTTGTATGAGATGATTTCATATTTTTGCATCTCATAGGTATCCAAATCATCCATTAGAAATCACCTTGTTATACTATGTCATCATTGATTTTTCAGATTTCAGGGATAACCAATTGCCGATCAACAAAATCTCTACTATTTTCTATATGACACTGCGTGAGAGAGTAACTGACAGGGTTTTACGAATGTCTCCCCTGACTATGCACATTCTAACTGTCTGACCCGGTTCGCATCCAGCAAGATCAGACAAAAATTCCCGCAGAGTTCTTGTCTTTCTGGAGTTAAAAGACATGATTACATCACCTTCTAAAATGCCTCCTTGTTCTGCTGGAGAATTGGGCATGACCTTCTCAACCAACACACCGCCTTCCTTTTCAGCATCTTCAAGTTTTTCAGCTTCAAGTGTCCCCTCTGAGACATCATTCACAGTTACTCCAAGATAGGGATACAATTTCATAATAGGCGGCAGATAGACTGGTCTCTCTTCTGGAAGGATATTCACCGTCTCCCGATAGTCATCTTTGGAGACACACATATAAATCGGCACCCCGATTTCACTACCTGCAAGGTCATTCTGAAACTGGTATGCTGTCCGTATTTTTCTTCCGTTAAAAGAGAGAATTATATGTCCAGATTCAATACCTGCTTTTTGAGCAGGTGAATTATCAGAGACGCTGTTTACATAAGCTCCTTCAGGTCTGTCTAATAGAGCTTTTGCCGCCTGAAGGGGGGTAACATCAGTGATATTAACACCAATCCACGCTTTTCCCCATTGTGTTTTGAAGTTCTCGTAATCTAAAGGAATCTTTTCTGTAACACTTTTGTGAATATCATCTGCACTGGTGGTTGAGTAATAACTCTGGAACAGTAACACTGCTGCAATAACATTAAAAACAAGGGAAATAACAGTAAGCAGGATTAAGCCGTTTTTTTTAAAATCATACATTGATGGTTGATCCTTCTTGATTTGTTCTAAAAT
>CAXNND010000226.1:0-4359 GCA_964203105.1 Desulfamplus sp. | reverse complement strand
GAGCAGGACAGCAATACAGAATCTGCTGAATGAGAAGAACAAGTTTGAAAAATGGTATGAAGACCAGAAGATGGATGAAAGTGGCAGAGAGCCTGCTCTCTCTGTACAGGGTACAATTTTTACTGGCACAGAGATTACAGGCAGCAATTGCTCTATGGTGGTCAGGAGCAATATCAGAAATTCCAGAGTCCAGAAGGTGACAGACACCTCTGATCCTGCCAATCTGTTTAATAAACTGATTGTGATTCCATTGGGTGCGGCTGGGAGGCCACATGTTTACAGGTAGGTTTGATAATTTTTGAAAAGTTGTCAAATCCAAAAGCAACTGATGATACACGAAAAAGACCATTCGGGATGTGGAAGCCAGGATACAACGAAATGCTACATTGCCCAAGTGGGATATCTTTATTCAACCAGTTTGATGGTAAAATATTTATTGGTATAAAAAGTGAAACGGAAGTATTTTGTGATAAAGTCTGTCTCTTTCTATCTCCATATGAGAAGCCCAGTAAGCATCCCAATCATTACTTGTATAAACAGAACGTAACAGCAGCGTGGATTCAGCCCCTTCAATCGACCATCGTCGGCTACACTCATTTCAAATTGCCAATATTGATGTTGTGGGCAATAATCTCTACGGGACAGACCTCTTCAACTGTACATGCATACATCTTCTCCAGCATATTTGCCATTTTTATCTCAGGGTCTCCATGTCCGGCAAGTTCAGAGTTGTTGTGGTAATGGAGATGCCTGTTCAGACAGATAACAGATTTGACAAAGGTTGAGACAACAAAAAGGTTGTGGCTCACCACAAGAATGGTCATATCCCGGTTCAGAACAGTTAACATCCTGAAAAAATCAGCCTGACCTTTTGTATCAATGCTTGAGGTTGGTTCATCCAAAAGAAGTATTCGAGGTTGAGTAACCAGTGCCCTTGCAATAAAGACCCTCTGCCTTTGCCCTCCTGACAAGTTGCTTATCTTGCGTGTTGCATAATCAGCCATCCCCATCTTTTCAAGTGCTGACATTGCCTCATCGCGATCTGCTGATGTCTGCCGCTGCCACCGTTTTTCAGGTTTCAGCTTCCCCATCAGAACAATATCAAGAGCTGTAATGGGAAAGTTGCGGTTAATGTTCACATCCTGCGGAACATATCCAATGGACGATGATGCCTTGGCAGCAGGTTTGCCCATAACTGTAAGCTCTCCGGTATCTGGTCTGAGCAGCCCTAACATAAGTTTAAGAAGTGTTGACTTCCCACCTCCGTTAGGTCCTATCATGGCGATAAAATCCCCCTCAAAGATATCAAGGTTTACATTGTTGAGAACCAACTGTCCATTATAGGCAAAAGAGAGATTTCGTATTTTTACAATTGGGGTCATAGTTTTTTGCTCAGGAATCATTAATCAACAGTAATTTTAGCAAATAACGCTGCTTATGTTATTGTTTAAGATTTTATTTTTCTTTTCATGCTATTTTAATGAGGCTTTAAATTTATCAGCTACACCACGGATATTTTTCAGCCAGTCGTAGGCAAGAGGATCGGTAAAAAGAACCTGACCATTGATCTCTTTTGCTATTTGCTCCGCACTTTTGGCTGAAAACTGTGGCTGAACAAAGATAACCTGGATTTTACGCTCTCTTGCATGTCTGATAAGCTCTTGAAGCTGTGATGGTTTTGGATTTTTACCCTCTATTTCAATAGGCAGCTCTTCAATCTGATAGTCGCGGGCAAAATAACCCCATGATGGATGGAACACCATAAACTGAATACCCTTTTTATCTGAAAATATACCTTTTAGCTCCTTGTCCAACTCTTGAATCTGCAGGATAAATGTTTGGTAATTTTGATTATAGATGTCAGAAGAGGCGGGATCAACAGCCTTAAGCCCATTTAAAATGTGTTGAGCCTGGATGGCGACAAGTTTTGGAGAGAGCCATATATGGGGATCTGGCTCACCTGCCTCTTTATGGTTATTACCCTCTTCTTTATGTTGCCCCTCTTCATGATGGTCATCTGCCACCATCTGTATCTTTTCAATCCCTTCATCTGTATCGACAACCTTCATCTGCCTGTTTGCAGCAGATATCTTTCCAAGCCACACATGCTCAAATGGCAATCCAACTGCAAAATAGACTCTGGTTTTTGAGAGGGCTGCCATCTGCTGTGGTTTGGGTTCATAAGTGTGGGGGCTTGCTCCTGGTTGCACCATCACCTGAACATCCACCCGATCTTTGCCAATCTGCTCCACAAAAAACTTCTGTGGTATAATACTGACAAAGACAGATATTTTTTCGTCTGCGGCATTAACTTTGGAAGATGTGAAGCAGATAATTGTAAAGGTCACAAGTACAAGCCACCCAAATTTTTTTTTGAAAATATTTTTCATTGCTGCGTAACACTCCTTTTACTCAAATAAAAAAGTTATTGTTATTCAGAAATATATGCACCCTCCATATCTTTCTTTTCAATGACAGGAAGCCCATCAGCTTTTGGTATAAAACGAATTGTAAGAGAATCTTCGGTAATTTGAGATATCTCAAGCCCAAAGTCGTCGAAAGATGTAAGCATCAACTCTTTTGCAAGATGCTTTCCATCTCCATTGAATAGTATGGTTACAGATGCTTGCTCCGAGCTTAAATCCCTTGTCTGGACATCCTTGATTCCATCCATGCTGTTCAATGTTTTTCTCAGCATGATAAAACTTGACAGATAATCAGACCCCTCTATTTTTGCCTTTATGGTCTTTAAATTGCTATTTTTGTCTATCTGGCTGCTCTTCTCTGCTGCATCTGTGTTATTTTTACCCACCAATTTAGCAGTAACGTTTTCAGAGATATCGGGGCTATTCTTATAATCGCTGTTTACAACACTTTTCTGATTAAAAAAAATAATCAAAGCCTTATTGTTGATATGGCTCTCCACTGCCACAATGGATTTATCCTTTTGAGCAAGCTCTCCAACTATCCTGTAAGTGATAATAAAATTTTCAGCATGATTATTAACTGCCTCGTATATCAGGTTAAGATTTGAAGATATATCGTTATCTGGCATCATGCGAATTAAAGAGTGCTCTATCGCATCTTTTAAAGCCTCATTAGTGGCGTTCTGTTTCGCTGCTGCCCTGTTTTTCTTAATCGTGGATATCCCAAGAGTTATTACAGTTGTAGTATCTGACTGGTTTTGGGTTGGCTGTTGAACCGGCTCTCTCTTTTCAAAACCTGTTGTGACAGCCGGAGATATTGACAAACCAGAAATGGCTAAAAAGCATATTAATATCTTTTTTATGCTCTTCATATTTTCACTCCCTTTTCTATACCTTTCTTGAAATTGAGTAGTCTGCAAGCATAACAAGAAGCTCTTTAGCTTCACACGACTCAAAAATATCAAGGCATTTTTTTGCATCTCTAACATGATTGTGTGCCTGTAGTTCAGTGTATTCAATACCATGATATTTATGGATTTTTTCCAGAATCAGATCAAATGGTTTAGGATCATTAATAACATTTGTTGTATCATTAGAAGATAAGTTGCCTTCATAATTGAGAGATAAATTATCTGGAACATTACTGTAATTTCTGATGATATTTTCCATCTCTTTTCGATCCGCATCATCTGCTTTTGAGAGAGCATGGATAAGCGGCAAGGTCAGTTTACCCTCTCTTATATCTGCCCCGGGATTTTTTCCAAGTGCCCCAGCGTCGCCTGTGTAATCAAGCAGATCATCTGCCATCTGAAACGCTATTCCAAGATGGTATCCATATTGCTCAAGAGCCTCTTCTCTATTAAACAGAGCCTTTTTTTGTACGCCTGCAATATTTTTTTCACTCTCTTTGTGGGCAATGATTGCACCACTTCTGCACGCACCCTGAATCAAAACTGCTGTTTTTCGCTTGATTATCCTTAAATATTCTGATTCAGAGAGATCAAGCCTTCCCTTCTGTTCCATCTGGTCGATTTCACCTTGAGACATATCTTCGGTGATGCCTGCCATTATGCTTATTATCTCAGGAATTCCGGTTTGAGCTGCAAGATTCAATGAGCGTGCCAGCAGAAAATCTCCTGTAAGAACAACCTTTGGAACACTCCAGCGAGAGTGGGCAGCAGGTCTGCCACGACGCATTTGAGCCTCATCAACCACGTCATCGTGAAGCAGGGTGGCAGCGTGAAGATATTCAAATATTGTAGAAAATTTTACCAGCAAATCATCATTTGCCAGTTGAGAATTTGATCCGTCACCTTTTACATAGATATCTTCCAATACCTTGCCATTACAAAACTTTTGATCTGTCAGATTGCCCTGACAACTGCACAGCCGTGAGCTTAAAAGCATCAGAAGCGGACGAAGCCGTTTCCCG
>CAXNND010000225.1:0-4372 GCA_964203105.1 Desulfamplus sp. | reverse complement strand
ATGGCAATTCCACTTACTTTGCTTGGAATAATGCCTGGATTTATGCTTTTAAACACCTTTGGAACTTCAGCGGTTGGTGGTTTTCAAAATCCTATTTTCTTTACTGCAACCAGCATGATTGGAATGATTGCACTTGGCGGGATTGTTATTAGAAACTCACTGGTATTGATTGAGTTTATACAAGATGCTGTAAAGACTGGTACTCCATTTAAAGATGCAATCTTGCAAAGCGGTGCAATAAGAATGCGTCCTATTCTGCTTACTGCCTTGACAACTGTAATAGGGGCGGTGCCAATCACCCTTGATCCAGTCTTTTCAGGACTTGCATGGGCTTTAATTTTTGGGCTGATTGCTTCAACGGTCTTTACTCTGGTGGTGATTCCTGTAACCTATTTTGTTATCTACAGGAAAAAGGCTTGACAAATATTCCTTATTGTTAATCAAAACCCATGCTTAATGGAAATTTTTTCAAACATTCTTGCTAAACCAGCCCCAAGTGCATAAATGGAGTTGATATGGAGATACTCTTCAGTTTTAGAATCAAAGAAGAGGTGCAAATCAGATTCTATCCCATCTTCGGGTAACCAGTAACATATCAGTAAAGGTATTCTTGGAAGCGGGTGCAACACAAGCGAAATATCTGATTTATAATGCTTTTCCACCTCTTTTCCGTTAAAGAGTTCAAGAATCTGACCAAAAAATCCAGGATAGGTATCAGCAACCTTTTTTATTAAATTTTCACATTGTTTTTCAAACAGACCCTGCCATGGTCTTCCGCTTGGAAGTTCTCGAAATGGCACCCAGTCAGCAGAAACAGTATAGATGTTGCCAAAAGATTTATAGTTATACGCCGAACCAGAGTCAGATCCAACATTTACAACTAATGGTTTGTCAGGAGTTTGAACAATATAGTTTAATAGAGGCATCACAACCCATTGATTTGCATGAATATCTGTAAATATTTTGCCTTGCTGGTCAATACTTACATTTTTCCCCATAACCTTTATGGTCAATCTGCCATCTGCAAAGGTGCCTCCTAACATTGAGGCTTTTGATTCAAGGTCAATCTTTGCAATAGAACTTTTAATCTCCTCCATCATTTCAGATGCCCCCTGCTCAATGGCAGAGTTTTCCTGTTTCACATCTTTAAATTGTGCAATCACATCAGCGAGAATATATGGACACGCGTTAAGTTTTTTTTGTCCTTTAAAAACTGCACCTGCAAATGCCAAACAAGTTAGCTCAAAGCACTCTTTGCAATTGGATTTATTCAGAAGTTTAAAAACTTCCATAGCATTATTAAAACCTGACATTTTTGTTTCCCCTCCGGTCTCTTTCTACATGTACTTGTACAGGCAGCCACGTTTGTTTGGCTGCCCGACAAAATTTGCAACATAAAATTTTTTACGCGGTCCGTTCAAATAAAATCTTATGGGCAACAAGATTCATAGATTTTATTCTGCCTTTAATTATCTTCTGCTCTCCAAAAATACTCATTATTCTATAACCACTGTTATTATCTTCTGGCTCTATTAAATCAACAGACTCCATTAACAGCTCCTCTTTCCCATCTTTTACCATATAAGCATTGGCTTCACACATCTTTAAAGACCTCCTTAAGTTCGGTTTCAACAAGATATTTTATAAGGTGCGGTAAAGGTTCTCTATGAAAACCTACAATCACCACATTTTCCTGATTAAGCGGGAGCAAAATTTTTAAAGCTGACGAAGACATTACAGCCTCTGCCATCTTGGGCGTTACCTCACCCATCATGGCATTTGCCCATGTAACGGCAATTGAGCCAATAATAACATCAGCTTTTGCAACAGTTTGAACAATAGCGTTCTCTCCAGATGCTGCCCTGTTTGCTCCAGCCCTCATCATTTGAGAGGCAGCAATTGCATTTGTTCCTATTGCCGTTATCTCAAGAGATTCGCCATAAAACTCTCTTAAATACTTGATGAGAGAGACACCAATACCGCCTCCCTGTGCATCTATTACGCAAACCCGTTTATGCAAATAATATCTCCTGTAAAATTAAAATATAATAGAATTCCTGCAAAACTTGAATTCACCCCTTGAGTTTACTGGATAGAAAATCGGTTTTGCAGGAGGTCAAATATTGCTTTTTTAAAAATGACTTAGAACAACTTTGATATGATCAACCCAAATATTGACAAAATCGTCAAATTCGGCTGTTCCTTTCAAAATTGGCTCACACTTTATTCCGCTTTTTGTTAAAATAGATTTCCATGAATCTTCTTCATCTCCAGCCATATCATTTTTTGCATGATCGCCTGCAACTGACATGAATGGTATCAGGTATGCTTTTTTAATATTGTTTTTTATCATTAGTTTCTGAATATCACTAATACCGGGATAACCTTCTACTGTTCCTACAAAAATATTAGGATCTTTGAGTTGAAGCTGGAACATTAACGCAGCATAAAAGGCATTTGCAGGATGTGGTGTGCCGTGTCCCATTAATACAAACGCTTCATTTGCTTTTCTATCCTTTGGTATATTTTTTATAATGGCATCAACAACCCTTAGCATATCTTCCTGAGTTGCCAGCATTGGATAACCCAACATAACTTTTTCAAATCCACCCATCTGGCTAAACGCTCCAACGACTCTTTTCAGATCATCATACTCTTCACCCATAATGGTGTGAAGGCTCTGCACAGCAACATGGGTAAATCCTTCCGTGTTCATTTTTGCAAGCACAACTTCAGGGGCATCAAGTATTTTTCCCTGTTTGGCAAGTTTGTTTCTGATGATATGTGAAGTATAAGCCCAATAAACAGGTATTCCGGGGCAAGCCTCTTTGGTTTTTTTATCAATATTTTCAAAAGAGACCTGTGCACTCTCTTCGCTTGATCCAAAAGCCACAAGCAAAATGCCCTTTTTTTCAGGTTTCTTTTCTCCATGTTTTGCTGATGCTGCATTTGCAAAAATAAGGGTGAAAATAATTGCCATAATAAAGATAACATTTTTTTTAATCGTGTTTCTCTGCATTTTCCGTTCCCTCAATACATTTTGTTAATTATTAATTAGATGTTAAATATTTAGCTAAGAGCCTGTTTAAATATTCAGGCTCTTAACATCTATAGCGGGCTTTGTTGTTATGGCTTGCGGGCTTGTCGTTAATAGACTCCGCCAATCTTTCCAAAATCTTTTTTCATAGCATCATAAACAGGCTTTCCAACCATAAATGTGTAAATTTCATCACATTTTTTTTCAGGATCAATATCTTTAAACTGTTCTGAATACAAAATTTTTGCAACCGAAAAAGCATTTGCAAGTGCTGTCTCAACATTGGTTGTATAGAAATTGAACGGTAAAAGAGTATATACTCTTTTATTTTGAAATGCTTTTAAAGCATTATAAAATTCTGGTTTTTTAGCAATATCTTCTTTAATAAGTTTAAGTCCTCCGCCATCAATAAATATAAAATCAGGATTTAAAGATAAAAGTTTCTCCTTGTCAATAAAGATATGACTACCTTCTGAAGCCATATCTTTTAATTGTGAATCTGTAAGATTTGCCACAATATTTTTTGCGTTTGCCCATTTGAGAGGGAGATAACTTTTTTCAGAACTTTCAATACCATGTGAGCCTCTCATACCAATTCCACCCACAAAAACAGTTGGTTTTTCTATATCATCAATATTTTCATTCTGGTTATAACGTATTGTATTTTTATCATCTTTTGATCTGGTTCTCTCATTTAGCTCTTTTCTTGCAGACTCAATAAAATTGATAACCGCCTCTGCCCGATCTTCTCTGTCAAAAATCTTTCCAGCAAGTCTTAATGAATCATAAATACGTTCGTCAAATGTGGCAAATGCACCATAACTTAATACCACAATCGGAATACTTAACTGTTTCTGAACTTGATCAGCTAATGCCACATCTGCCTGTGTCATAAAAATCAGATCAGGATTTACGCTTAACACTGCTTCCAAATCAGGCTTTTTGTTAATGCTTGCGGGTCCTCCTGGACCGATGCTCGGCAATTTGGAAAGCTCAAGGTTTGCCAACCAGTAGGGTCGTCCTCCGGGGTTGAGCTTTTCCATATTTTCCACACCTGCAAGTTTATCTTGAGCATCAAGATAGACAATAAGGCGAAGAGTTCCAGGACCAAGGCAGATAATTTTTTTAGGATTGTTTGGCACAGTAACGCTTCTGCCTATCATGTCAGTTATATTAAGTGTTTCAGATAGTGCAAAACCTGTAAAACCAATAAAAGGCAGAAAGTCAATAGAATTTAGAGAAGCCATAAGAGTTATAAAGCAGATAATTAATATTTTTTTCATCTTTTTTTAATTCCTTTTATGTTTAAAATATACCCGATAAGAACAACAACTT
>CAXNND010000224.1:0-4373 GCA_964203105.1 Desulfamplus sp. | reverse complement strand
CGCGGGATTGAAAATTGCAGAGGCATCGGGCAAAAAATTATCAGAAAAAGAGATTGACCAACCATCAGAGATGATAATCAATGCGTCCAACAAAAATAGGAGAAAATATTTCCTGATTATCAGCATCATCGCAAACCTTGGTGCACTCCTTTTTTTCAAGTATTTCAATTTTTTTACATCCTCTCTTTTTGAATTATCAGGCAAATTCAACCTGTTTCAGGGTTATGATGCCCCTCTGCTCCGTATGATGCTGCCGGTTGGGATATCTTTTTACACTTTCCAGACATTGAGCTACACGATTGACATCTATCAGGGCAAAATAGAGGCTGAAAAGCACCCAGGTATCTTTGCCCTTTATGTTGCATTCTGGCCGAGGATTGTGGCAGGTCCGATTGAGAGGGCTGGCAGACTGATACCACAGTTCAGGCAAGTGGTTGAATTTGACTATACAACCATAACTGACGGTCTCCGCCTGGTGCTGTGGGGCATGATCAAAAAGGTTGTAATTGCTGACCAGCTTGCTATTTATGTCAATCAGGTCTTTGATCATTGCCAGGATTACACAGGAGTTCCTCTGATTATTGCCTCCATCTTCTTTACCATCCAGATTTACTGCGATTTTTCAGGATATTCTGACATGGCAATCGGCACTGCCCGGGTTATGGGCTATGAGTTGACCGATAATTTCCGTCACCCATATTTTGCATCCTCCTTGCGTGAGTTCTGGCAGAGGTGGCATATCTCACTCTCCACATGGTTTAGGGATTATCTCTATATTCCCTTGGGCGGAAAACGTGTGGTAAAATGGCGGTTTTACTATAATCTGTTCATCACATTTCTTGTGAGCGGGCTATGGCATGGTGCAAACTGGACATTTGTGATATGGGGTGGGCTGCATGGCGTTTATCTGATAGTTGAGAATATTTTTGAGGATTTGCTTCGCAGGATCTGTGGAACCAGATGGAATGATATTGAAAATTCGACCCTTTATAAGGGTAGTCGTGTGGCAATAACACTATTTCTGGTTAACTATGCGTGGATTTTTTTCAGGGCAAACACAGTTTTAGATGCCTTTTCAATAACAGGACGGATGTTCATTTTTAACGGAACAAATCCGGCTAAACATGTGGTTGAGCCATCTGCATTTATACTCAGTATGGCTCTTATACTGTTTCTTGCTGTTGTAGAGTTAAGAGAGCAGACTGTAAGAGTTGAGCAGTATATTGCCCGTCTTCCAATGGCTCTAAGGTGGTCAATTTATACTTTGGGGCTGTGGGCAGTTATTATCTCAACAGTTTTTGGCGTAAAGCAGGAGTTTATATATTTTCAGTTTTAAGAGTGTTTATTTTTGCCGATGGCTTTAGCTCAGGGCTTAAAATCAGGTGATACTATTTGGATATACAATCTAAGAAATTCATATTAAAAGTTGTAGTATTTTCTCTTTTGAATCTTGCTATGATGATAACTCTTCTCCTATTCTTTTCAGGCAGAAACAGGGATATCCGGTTGAACAACTGGGAGACAGAATCAAACCTTTTGGTGACAGGTCAAAATGAACATTATGATTTGGCAATTCTTGGAACCTCAAGAGGCAGGGTATTCTCCCGTGATTCCAACCATATCACAATGGAAAATATTCTTGGTAAACGGGTGATAAACCTCTCCAAGGGTGGCGGTGGTGGACTCATGCCCGCAAAGGTTCATCTTGCCCATTTTTACCGCAGAGGCAACAGGGCTGATCATGTTATCTATTTTATTGATCCCTGGATTTTCTTTTGCCCTATCAACAACGAGAACAACACCTTTTTCCTCAGGGACGAGCCGTTTGAGATATCCATTCTATCTGATCTGGTTTTGAACAGGTTTCCATCAGAACGCATTATCTCCTATTTGCAGATGATAGCTGTTGATGACTGGAAGATTATCAGCAGATATGCAGCTCCCGGGCTTGACAAGCTGACGCTCAAAGCCATTGATCCCGTAAAACTTGAAGATGCAAGAAAGCACTATCTTGAACTTTATGATTATGATAAGTTTGAACGCTACTGCTCTTTTATAAGTGACATCAACAGATTGGCAAAAGAGTATAATAGTAGGATTACATATATAACTCTTCCCATTCTTATGGAGGATTTTCCTGGTGCCAGGGAGGTTGATGAAAAACTGAAACAGATAGTGAAATTAAACGATAGAGATACAACCAGTAAAGAGATTGTTGGGTACTACAACCTGATTGACAAGATGCACGACAGGGAATTTTTTTATGACCACATGCATTTTAACAACAAAGGTGTTGCCTATTTTACCAAAACCTATCTCTTACCTATTTTGCAATAGTGGATATAAAGATACAAACCATGCTGACAACAGTTGAAAAAAAGATCATTGCATCCCTTCAGGGCACTATTCCGATCACACCAAGACCTTTTCTGGAACTTGCAAATGAGATTGGCATATCAGAGGAGGATTACCTTGACGTGGTATCAAGCCTCAGTGAACGGGGCATCATCAGGCGATTTGGGGCAACTCTGAAACATCAAAACTCAGGTTTTAAATCCAATGCCATGGTAGCATGGAAAGTGGATGAGGAGAGGGTTCAGGATGTGGGAAAAACTATGGCATCTTTTGATGAGGTGACACACTGCTACAGACGAAATCCTGCTCCGACATGGCCATACAATCTTTATACAATGGTGCATGGACCAGATGAAGATACTTGTCATGCCATTGCAGCAAGGATATCAGATTCCACTGGTGTGAATGATTATTTGCTTCTTTTCAGCACAAAAGAGCTTAAAAAAACATCCATGAATTATTTTTCCTGAATCTGTTTCGATCGATAATTGTTACTGTATTCTATTATTGTATAAAACTAAAGTGCAACCATTGTCTGATAACTCCCCCCACATACTATGCGTAAATCCCTGGATACACGATTTTGCAGCCTTTGACTTCTGGGCAAAACCTTTGGGGCTTTTACAGCTTGCAGCCATTATCAGAGAAGGCGGATGTGAAGTGTCATTTTTGGATTGTCTTGACAGATTCCACCTCAAAGCAGTTCAGGAGAGGAGCGGAAAGGGGATAAAACTGTTAAATGACGGGCGTGGACCTTTCAGAAAAAGAGCCATATCATTTCCTGAGGGGGTTCAAATTTCAGACAGAGATTTTTTATTCAAAAAAGGGATCTCTCCAGAAAAAAAGATGTTTGCTGGAAAAACATTCTCAAGATATGGCATTGAGCCTGACTGGTTGAGAGATGATTTGAAGAGCCTTCAAAATATCCAATTATCAGATAACCAGAATAGACTATCCAAACAGGATACAATATCAAAAAAAAGAGGTGAGCCAGACCTGATTTTAGTAACATCTCTTATGACCTACTGGGCATCAGGGGTGAGAGAGACCATATCAGTCATAAAAGAGATATTTCCAGATGTTCCGATCATTTTAGGTGGAATTTATGCAACCCTCTGCACTGAACATGCCCGTAAAAATTCTATGGCAGATGAGGTAGTAACAGGCAGAGGCGAGGAGCAAATTTACGATATTATAAAAAATTACACAGGTTTTTCACTTGAAAGCAGTTCAGTGGTTGCAAAAGAGTGTATATTGACTAAAGAAACCATGCCAGATTCCTCAACAAATCTTGACTCCATACCTTACCCTGCTCTTGATCTTGTATCCAACCTCACTTACGCCCCTGTTCTCACTTCAAGAGGCTGTCCATTTTCCTGCAACTATTGTGCATCATCTTTTCTTGAGCCCCGAATGAGAAGACGCTCTCCTGAATCTGTTTTTCAAGAAATCTGCCACTGGTACGAAAACTATGGTGTAGAAAACTTTGCATTTTATGACGATGCCCTGCTTATCAATCCTGAAAAATATATACTGCCTCTGCTGGAGAAAATAGTTCAATATTCCCCCCCCTTTCCACTATCCTTTCATACTCCCAACGCTCTCCATATCAGAGAGATCACAGAAAATGTTGCAGATATGATGTTCAAGGCAGGCTTTAGGACCATTCGTCTTGGACTTGAGACAACCGATTTCTCAAATTCTCGAAAAGAGGACACTAAGGTGAGATCTGATGAGTTCTATAATGCTGTATCAATGCTAAAACTTGCAGGCTTTCAGCCAGAGCAGATTGGAGCATATCTTCTGTGTGCTCTGCCTGGCCAGAATCTTGACGATGTAGAACGTTCTGTTAAACTGGTCAGAGAGGCAGGTATTACGCCAGTTCTTGCCTACTACAGCCCTATACCACATACCAAGATGTGGAAAGATGCTGTGAGCCATTCAAGATTTGATTTGGAAAAAGAACCTTTTTTTACCAATAACACACTGCTCCCGTGTGTTAATAATGAGCATGATAT
>CAXNND010000223.1:0-4377 GCA_964203105.1 Desulfamplus sp. | reverse complement strand
AAAAGTGGTTCATCCCAGCCGAGCCTGTTGAGCACTGCCTGATGATCAAAGACAAGTGGACGATCAGAGACTGGTGACTGCCCTGAATGTCCTCTACCATGTGAAGTTTCAGGGAAAGGAGATGAATCATCTCCGTCATCTCCAATCTGTTTACGGATAATTGATAAAAACTGGTAAGGATCAATCGGCTTTGTGATAAAATCGTTCATTCCCGCATCAAGGCACTCCTGACGATCTTGTGCACTGGTATTTGCCGTCATGGCTACAATCGGCACATGAGGATTCAAAATGGCGGAACCGAAATTCCATTTAATATCGGAATCAGGGCTTATTCGTCCTGCCCTGATAATTCGTGATGCTTCGATACCATCCATTTCAGGCATCTGCATATCCATAAGAACAAGATCATAATGCTTCCTGCAAAGAGCTTCCACCGCTTCCCTGCCGTTATTGGCAATATCTACAGCAATACCTGATTTTCCAAGGATTGCCAGTGCAACCTTCTGATTCATTATGTTGTCTTCTGCCAGCAGGATTCTTGCATCTGTCAGATTTAATGTTGTTTTGGAGCTCTTGTTTGATGACACAGAAGCTGGGAATGTCAAAACAATTTCTTCCTGCACAACATCCGGCAAATCACATTCAGCACTTTTTTTAAACTTTGCAGTGAACCAGAATGTGCTCCCAACCCCTTTCTGACTCTCTACCCCGACCTCTCCCCCCATCAGTTCCGCAAGCTGTTTTGAGATTGCAAGCCCAAGTCCGGTGCCACCATATTTTCTGGAAGTAGAGACATCAACCTGTGAAAATGACCTGAACAGTCGATCTCTCTGGTCTTCTGAAATCCCTATGCCTGTGTCTGCAATCTCGAATCTTACAGTAGAATACGTTCCATCTTCAGAAGATATTTCACCTTCATAATGCGTATCACTCTGATTCTCAGGATGAACAGGTTCCTCAAGATTATTTTCAAGAGAGACTCGGATGTTTATCCCTCCCTTTTCAGTAAACTTAACCGCATTGTTCAGAAAATTGAGTATAATCTGGCGTACCCTTACAGGATCACCAGTCAGACAAAATTCTACGTCAGGTTCAATCAGGTATTCAAGATAAAGCCCTTTTTCCTCGGTTTTCAGCCTCAGCATATTCACAACAGATTCGACAATATTTCTCAGATTAAAACTTCTATTCTCAAGTTCAAGTTTTCCCGCCTCTATTTTGGAGAAATCAAGAATATCGTTGATAAGAGACAGAAGAATCTCGGAAGCTGACATTGATATTTCCGCATAATCTCTTTGTTCCTTATCCAACTGTGTCTTTAAGATTAACCGATTCATGTTTATAACAGCATTCATGGGGGTTCGGATTTCGTGGCTCATGTTTGCAAGAAATTCACTCTTGGCACGGGTGGCAGCTTCAGCAGCTTCCTTTGCCTTCTTCATATCTTCTTCTGCTTGTTTGCGCTCGGTAAGGTCGTATCCTGAAACAATAATACATGGTTTATGATTAATATGAACCATGTCTCCGAACCATAATAATGGAACAGTGCCGCCGGACTTGGTGTTCAGTTCTACTTCCATGCCGTGAACAGATCCATTCTTCTGTATTTCATTTACCATTTCCGTTCTTTTATCGCCTTGCCATAAATCAAACTCAGCAGATTTATGACCGATAACCTCCTCACTGGTGAATCCTGTTATTTTCTCAAATTGATAATTTGCATCTATAAATATTCCATCATCCAGTGAAGTTATAGACATCACTACTGGACTTGAATGAAAAGCCTTATAAAATCTATCTTTGCTTTCCAGTAAATCTTTTTCTGCCATCCTGCGATCGGTGATATCGTGAATAATTGAAAACAACAGTATTTTACCCTTGAACGGAATAGGGGAAGAGTGAATTTCCACATCCCTGATTTCTCCGTTTGCCAGCTTGTGCTTTACTTCAAACACATTCCGTTTTTCACTCTTTACCCTTTCCATTATGGATTTGATCTCTTCTCTGGTGAGTTGATTAATCTGGTAGATAGTCTGGTTTTCCAACTCTTCTGCCGTGTATCCGTAGTATTTTTCAGCACCACGATTTGCCTTGACGACTCTGCCGGTTTCAGGGTCAAGAAGGAGCATGACAGCATAGTGTTTTTCAAACATTGCACGAAACTGCTCCTCACTTGCCCGCAGGGATTCCTGACTTACCCTTATGGCTTCCTCGCTCCTTAGCAGTGCTTCATTCTGCATCTGCAACTCTTCATTCTGCACCTGCAACTGCTCACTCTGGGCGGCTATTGTTTCTGATTTGAGTATGAGTGCCCGGAAAATGATCTCATGCGGTTTAACTATCGAGGTTTGGACAATGGCTTTATAAATAGCATAAAAGGCGAACAGCTTGAAAAAATGTCCTACAATATTTGAGAAGCCATAATTGCTGATATAAAGTGTAAATGAAAGCTCGGAAATAATTGTAAACAAAATTGACCAGGCCATCATTTTAAATATGTATTTCTCAAATTCCTTCCGATATTCGAGCAACATGACCATATCTACAACCAGTATGAGACAGATTACATACTCGCTCATTATCTTGAATTCAGTTTGCCCCTTATCTTCCACAAAGCAGACCGGAAATATTTTCCAGTAAAAAACCGAAAGAATACAGAGTAAAGAGATGATCGCGTAAACAACAATAATCATAATCAGGTTAACAGGGATTTTTCGCTCTTTCTGTACAAAGGCAAATGCAAACAGAAGCGTCAGGCTTTGCAACGCCCGGGCGGCAATCCATAACTGATTTGCGTAATATTGGTAATCTGAAAAGATGCTCATTCCTTTATACGAAATCGTGTGCAGTAAATCGAGTCCGGCAATAAACAGATACCCGACAGCAATAAACGTCAGAAAGCTGTTTTCATCCCGCTGTCTTGCATTCCATACAATAATGAAAATCATTCCAGCTACCACAACAGTAGAAAGTTCGATAAAAGTATGAAACAACAGATAGCTGTGCATGGTTGTTATGTATAAACCTATCAGCAGTAGTACCTTGCAAATGATAGAGACAAATTTATTATCAATATGAGTTGTGGTCACTTTCATTTTTTTTAACCCTTAATTGTTATCAACCACAAGGGCATTACGCTCCTCTTGAGAATCAGAAAACTTCATGGCAAAATCCATGAAACTCCCGGCAGTCTCCTTGAAAGCAGAAAGAACATCCGGGTCAAAGTGGCCTGGTTCAACCCTGCCATCACCATCAGTAATAATGGAGTAAGCCTTTTTATGGGAAAACGGCGGCTTATACACTCTTTTGCTCACAATGGCATCATATATGTCAGCGATTGCCATGAGTCTGCCTGATATGGGAATTTCATCACCCTTTAGCCCCGCCGGGTAGCCTGAGCCGTCATATTTTTCATGGTGAGTCAAGGCAATCTCCATGGCAATAGATAGAAACGAGGAATGCATTCCTTCGCCGATGGAATCCTGAGCCTTTTCCAAAGCTTCAGCACCATAGATTGTATGCCGTTTCATTTCGGCAAACTCCTCGTCTGTCAGGCGTCCGGGTTTAAGAAGAATGTTGTCTCTTATAGCGACCTTGCCTATATCATGAAGAGGGGCGGACTTGAACAGAAGCTCAATCATCTGATCAGAACCTATAGCATCACTAAAACGGGGATAATTTTTCAACTTTTCCGCTAAAATACGGACATAATGCTGTGTGCGGACAATATGTCCACCTGTTTCGTTGTCTCTGTATTCTGCGAGGATAGCAAGAGAACGGATAGTAACATCTTGAGTGGCATTCAGTTCTATTGTCCGTTGACGCACCTTCTCTTCAAGCATACGGTTCTGGTCGGATAATGCAAGATGGGTTGCCACCCGTGCCTTGACAACAGGAAAGTTGAAAGGTTTGGTAATGTAATCTACAGCACCGGCGGAAAATCCTTTTGTCTGGTCTTCTATATCATCCTTTGCCGTAACAAATATTACTGGAATGTGCTGGGTTCGCTTGCTTGCTTTGAGTCGAGCACACACCTCATACCCATCCATTTCAGGCATCATTATATCAAGCAGGATAATATCAGGTGGATTTTCAGAGTGTGCAAGCCCGATTGCATCCCGGCCGTTTCTGGCAACGCTTATCTCATAGGTATCAGCAAGAATTACTTCCATAAAATGAATATTGGAAGGGGTGTCATCTACAATCATGACATGCTGTTTTGTTTTTTGTTTCTGCATTTTTTGTGTCCCGAAGAATAGGATTGTAAATTACAGCTATTGATAATAAAGTGTATCACAAAGTAGAATACAATTAGAGTTCCTGCAAAACTTGAATTGACCCCATTGAGTTTACTGGATAGAAAATGAATTTTGCAGG
>CAXNND010000222.1:0-4400 GCA_964203105.1 Desulfamplus sp. | reverse complement strand
TGCAGGTACAATTTTTTGTGAGTTTGATCTAAATAGCACCACATCAGCACGAACAGCGACAATCAGAATTACAGCAACCGGAGCAACTGGTAGTCCAAAAGATGTAACGGTAACGCAGGCTGCTGCTCCAGAGCCAGAACCAGTTCCAGAGCCTCAACCTGACCCCCAGCCAGAACCCATCCCCACACCAGAACCCACCCCTGAACCTGAACCAACAACTGGCGGCATTGGCAAAGCCATCATTCTTGCTGGTGGTGGGGGAAATACAACCCTCTATCCCTACAGCAATGAGCTTTGCCAGAAGATGTACAGCCTCTTGAAACAGCGTGGCTTTACTGATGACGATATTATCTACATGAACCCATATCCACCTGATATTGATGATGACGGTTATCCAGACAACGAACGTTTGGACTACAATCTTTTTACTCCTGCCACACAGTTGAAAGAGGCATTTACCAAAGCTGCTCAGGGTCTTTCAGCAGGCGGTCAGTTTATACTTTACGTTCATGGACATGCAAGCAAGGATTTTCTGAAAATCACCAGAGATTATGAAATTCCAGCATCTGAACTAAAGACTATTTTAAACACCATACCAGTTGCTGTTCAGCAGGTTATTATTCTTGACACCTGCTACTCAGGCTCTTTTATGGATGAGCTTGCAGGTGTGGCAAACGGAGCACCAAACAGGATTGTTATCACAAGTTCTGATGCCCAGACAGTTGCATGGAATGTTGTGGGCACAAACTTCTCTGAAAAATTTATCCGTACCCTCCGTACAGGCAAAACCCTGAAAGATGGATTTGAAGCTGCCGAGGATATGATTAAGGGTGACTCCAAACTCTTTGGTGGACAGTCGCCCCAGATCGATGATAATGGCGATGGCTTTTATACATCACAGGACACTGCCCGTGCCAGCACGGTTTTTCTTGGTAAAGAGGGGGTTCAGGCAGCGGATCCGCCTGCCATCAAACAGGTGCACTCTGCAATGACAATTCCAGAAGGGACAGCAGACGGAGTTATATGGGTAAAAACATCTCCAAGCGGTGATGATCGGATAAAAACAGTAAAAGCTGTTTTGATGCCACCTGATTTTGCATTTACCCAATATGCGGGTGAAGAGACTCAGTTTAGCGAAATCTCAGTTGATCTTAAATATAATGGTGCACAGGATCAGTATGAGATGAGGTATGAGAATTTCCGGCAAAAGGGCAAATGGCGGATTGCATATCAGGTGCAGGGTTCTGATGGTCAATGGTCAGAGATTAAGTTTGGAGAGGTGAATGCTGGTGGTGTTGCAAATTCTCTATCTGCGGCTGTGGGGTTGAACCAGACTGAATATCATCTGCTGGACACCCTGCTCTTTGATGTCACCATGAACGGCAATGAAAATGTTGATCTGTATGTTGCCCTTATATTTCCGCAGGGCTATCTTGTCACCTTTGGCTATCCTCTGGCAATATCCCTGCCCGGGCAATTGATACCATATCAGTCAAATATCGCTGTAAACGGTCAGCAGACATTTAATATACTGGAGTTGCAACTTCCAAAAGAGCTTGGTAAAGGTGTATATACTGGTTGTGCAGTTGCAAACCATGTTGGCACAGATCCATGGGTATTTGAAAACTGGTTTTGCTATGACTGCAAGAATTTTGAGATAAAGTGAGAAGTATTTTTGACATTTTATAACAAACAATTGATGGAAATTTAAAGATGAAAGAACTATTTGGAACAGATGGAATAAGGGGAGTTGCAAACAGCTATCCAATGACTGTGGAAATGGCAGTGAATACAGGCGTTGCCATTGCAAAATATGTAAAACAGGAGGGCTATCGTTGCGTTGTGATTGGCAGGGATACGCGTCTGTCCGGTCAGATGCTGGAGTCTGCACTTGCTGCCGGCATCACATCACAAGGTGTTGATGTTCTGATTGCCGGAGTGATTCCAACACCTGCTGTGGCATTTTTATTGTCAGCTTTTAATCAAATGGAGACTGATCGCAGCCAAGCAGGAGTTTCTGGAGCAGAAGAGATAACAGGGGAGGGCGATGTATTGGGGGCAGCCATTATGATATCTGCATCCCACAACCCCTGGCAGGATAATGGCATCAAGATTTTCAAGCGTGGTGGCTGGAAACTGTCAGATGATGAAGAGAAAAATATTGAATTAATGATCTTCTTTTCTACATTGTCTGAACAAGTTGAAGGGCAAGAAGGCACAAATGATATAGGAAAGATATATTATATAAAAAACTCCGAGAAAATATACTGCGATTTTTTGAAAAGATGTTTTTGTATCAAGAGAGCTGATTTTACACATTATCGGAATACACCTTTAAAAATTGTGGTTGATTGCTCCAATGGTGCTGCAAGTGCTGTTGCCCCAATGCTCTTTGGTAATCCGAGTCTGTTTGATGCAAATTTTATCTTTAATTCGCCAGATGGAAAAAACATCAATCACCAGTGTGGATCACAGCATACAGAGACACTATCTCGCAACGTGGTTGAATCAGGTGCAGATATTGGACTTGCATTTGACGGAGACGCTGATCGCCTCATTGCCATTGATGAAACAGGTGCTGTTATTACCGGTGACAGGATTCTTGCAATATGTGCTGCCCATGCAAAAGAGAAGGGAACTCTTGATAATAATCGTGTTGTAAGCACTGTAATGAGCAACATTGGTCTTGCAAGGACTCTTGAGTCTCTTGGGGTTGAACATCTGATAACTGGCGTTGGAGATCGGGAGGTTCTTCAGAAGATGGTTGAATCTGGTGCAGTGATGGGCGGGGAAGATTCAGGACACATGATCTTCTCGCAGTATCACACCACAGGTGACGGACTTCTGACTTCACTGCGTCTTATTGATGTGATGATAGATACAGGCAAATCTCTTTCAGAACTTGCATCCATTATGAAGGTCTATCCACAGGTGCTTATGAATGTAGAGGTTAATGCCTCACGTCCAGATTTCATGGCAGTCAAAGAGATTGCAGATGAGATAGGGGCGGTTGAAGCTGAACTTGGAGCTGACGGCAGGGTTTTGGTGAGGTATTCCGGAACCCAGCCACTTTTACGGGTAATGGTGGAGGGTCCGGAAGAGAGCAAAACAAGAGATTGCTGTGAGCGGATATGCAACAAGATCAGAGGTGCGATATAGAAGCGTAGTCCAACTTTTCGACAATTTGTACATCAGGAATTGGCTGACATTTTAAGGCTCTCCAGCTCCTCCCATCTGGCATAGAGGGCATCAACCTCATCCTGAGCTTTTTGAAGCAGAACGCATGTTTGAGTCAATAATTCAGGATTGCCAGTTACTTGAGGATCACCTGTTCTTGCTTGAATTGATTCAAGTTCAGATTCAGCTTTAAGAATCTTATCCTCAATCTGGTTCAACTCAAATTTATGTTTATAAGAGAATATTTGAGGATTTTTACCCTTACCTGCTGATAAAATAGAAGCAGTATTTTTCTCTTTTACTTTTTCATCTTTTGCCTGACTGTTTTGCCGGTTCAGGCACTGTCTGTAGTCTGCAAAGATTCCAGAACCTCCTTTACCGTCAAAATATAGAATATTGTTGCACACTCTATCCATAAGAAAACGATCATGCGAGACCAGTACCACAGAACCAGGGAACTCAATCAGACTCTCCTCAAGCACCTCAAGAGAGGGGATATCAAGGTCATTTGTAGGTTCATCAAGCAGAAGAATGTCGGCAGGCTGAAGCATAAGGTTTGCAATGAGGATTCTTGCCTTCTCTCCACCTGAGAGCCGTCTTATGGGAAGTGCAAGTTGACCTGGCGAAAATAGAAATTTTTTTGCCCACGATACAACATGAACGCTTCTGTTCTTGTAGATCACCGATTCACCAGCAGGGCTTAAAGCATCTTTAAGTGTCATATCAGGGTCAAGCGTTGTTCGATTCTGATCAAAAACAGCTATTTTCAGGTTTTCGGCTCTGTTGATAATGCCTCGATCTGGCAAGCTCTTGTTTTCAAGCAGATTCATAAATGTTGTTTTGCCGCTGCCATTTTCCCCCATAAGCCCTAAGCGTGTGCCTGGCATCAGCTTGATATTGATATTTTCAAAGAGATTTTTTCCATTGATTGATTTTGCAATATCCTTGCAGACAAGAAGCTGTTTTGTTTTTCTTTCAGTGGAGTCAAAACCGATGTCAACTGTTCCGGTTTGACGGTTTCTGTTTCTTATCAGGGATAGTTCAATACGCATCTTTTCTGCCTGGTCAATGCGATATTTTGCCTTTGTTGTCCTTGCCTTTGCCCCTTGATGCAGCCACTCTGTCTCACGACGCATTTTGTTGGAGAGTATCTCCTCCTGCCTTAGCTGTGCTTCCAAAAAATTTACCCTGTAATCTGCAAACTCGGTGTATCCACCATTGAT
>CAXNND010000221.1:0-4418 GCA_964203105.1 Desulfamplus sp. | reverse complement strand
GTCCGCTTGACCGCTTGGTTAGGCATTTTTCTTTGGTTGTATGATTGCAGAGTTAAATTGAACTAATGCGTCCCAATCAATTTCGCCGTTATCTTTGCAGAATAAATTTGCAAATTCTTTTGTAAATTTATTGATCATCTGAGAATATGATTTTACAAAATCGTCATTTTTTTCTTTGGCTTTATGTCCGAGATGTTCTATTATTTCTCTGTACAGATCAGTGTTGCCTGATATAAATTCCCAAAATCGCTGACCGCAGTATTTGAAATAATCTCCTTTATCAGGTTTATTGTCTCTTCCATAACAACAGCCGTTTACAGCAACTATGTTCAACTGTGAGTTGCCTGTTCTCAGTGTTTTTTTGGCAGTTCTGAAGTCTGTTATCATTTTAGCCACCTGTGAACTGTTACCCCAGTTCTGTCCCGACTTGATTGTTACGATACTTCTTATTTCATCTCTGTCAAATTCAAGGTCAATACCTGTAATACCTGATTTGCGTCCGTCATAAACCATGCTGTTAATAAAAATGGCAAGTCCTTCCAGCCAATCACCGAAGAGAGTTTCTTCATTCGATGAGATATGTGCGTTCACTAGTCCTTTTACAATCTGTTCCGCAGTCAGCACATATTTTGCTTTGAACAGATAAGGATTTTTTCTTTTCAGAACCTGTGACAGCTTCAGTCCGTCAAGGCTTTGAATACGTTTCTGATGAAAAGTTCCGATATTTTGCTCAACGTACTGAGATACATTTTTTAATTTTAACTTTTTCATAATTTACCTTTGACTCGAACAAAGACATTTCAACAGGGTTCAATTTTTTTCTTACCATTTCATAATATTCAGGAACAATATCAATGCCTATTGAATTTCGTCTTATCCTGTTTGCAACAGTCAATGTTGTTCCTGACCCCATAAAAGGATCAAGAACTGTGTCATGTTCCTGTGTAAAAAGTTTTATAAACCACTCCGGCAGTTCTTCAGGAAAAGTTGCACTGTGATTTTTATTGTTGCATTCAGTTGCTAAATGCAAAACATTCGTAGGGTATGCTTTGTCTCTGGCAATCCAGTTTGATATGTTTTTTCCAAATCCGCTCCCTACTCTTGAAATATCACGTATTTTGTCAGTGTCGGAAAGATTTTTCAATCTTGTGTTTGCCCAGTCGCCCATCGGAACCATTACTTCTTCCTGATACATATTAAACTTACGGTTTTTATTGAACTGAAGAAGTCTTTCCCATGCGTCACGAAAACGGTTGGGCCATTTTCCGGGATAGCAGTTTTTTTTGTGCCAGATAAACTCTTCTGTCCACAGCCAACCTTGTTTACGCATTCCCAAAATAAGCTCTATTACGTAAGTACTCCGTTCCCCGTTAACCACTTTTTCTTTTATATTTAAAATAAAGGTACCTGTTGGTTTCAGGACACGCAGAAGTTGTTCAGATACAGGCAAAAACCAATCCACATATTTATCAGGGTGAATACCTCCATACGTGTTTTTTCTCTGGTCTGCGTAAGGCGGTGATGTTACAATAAGGTCAACCGAGTTGTCAGGAATGAATTTGAGTTGTTCTTTGCAGTCACCAAGATATAAATCTGTCTTTATTTCCATCTAAATATAATCTCATTAGTCTCTAATGGTAAATATTTATTCATCTATCCTTTATCATATTTTATGCCTAACAATGAAATTTACAACTAGTGCTGGTGTGTAATAGACGCCTCTGGATTTTTTTAATTTGGGATCGTATTCGGCCTTGAGAAATCTTCCAATAACTGGTCTTTCAGGGAGTTATCTTCACTATCTTCATTTTTTACAGCGAGGTATTGGTCTATTGGCATATAGGAGCATTAAATACTTAAGCCGTATGCTGAAAATGTGTAGTCCTGTTAAGAGGACTTTGATAAATTAAAGCCCATAGCTTTAGCTTAGGGCGATAAATGAAATCAAATTAAGACTGTGTAGAATATATCTATCTTAAAATATCCCCGATCCTTCCCCATCTTACTCCAACTTCTTCACTGTTCCATGACCAGTAGATCATAAACGCCTTGCCTTTGACTGCTTTTAAATCCACAAATCCCCAGAATCTGCTGTCATGGCTGTTATCACGGTTATCACCCATCACAAAAAGAGAGTGTGCAGGAACCTTGGTAAGTGGCAGGTTATCCCGAGTTGTAAAACTTCCCGGAATAATAGAGGGATCTTTATATACCGCATAGGGTTCACTATCCTGGAGCTGACCGTTAACATAAAGTTTCTTGTCAGTAATCTGAACAGTGTCTCCTCCTATAGCTACAACCCGTTTGATGAAGTCTTTGTCCTGGTCTTCCGGATATTTAAAAACCACAATATCTCGTCTTGCAGGATCTTTAAAAGGAATCAGAGTATATCCATCTGTAAATGGCAGTTTAACCCCGTATATAAATTTACTGACAAGAATATGGTCTCCTACAAGAAGGGTATCCATCATGGATCCAGAGGGAATTTTAAATGCCTGAACAATAAAGGTTCTGATAAAAAGGGCAAGAAGAACAGCTATGACAATTGCCTCTATATTTTCTCTGATTACACTTTTTTTCTTTTCAATCTTATTTTTCTTTTCACCCTTGGTATCTTCTATCTTATTAACCGTATTCACCTCTACAGGTGTCTTTTCCTCTGAGTGTGTTGTCTCTTTCAATGTATTATCACTTCCTTATAAAATTTAAAAAAAATGCTGAGGCTCTCCCAGCATAAAAGTTCCGTTTTTTATGGACTCTTTTAAAAGTGCGGCAATTCTTCTTGCCTTGACCATGCTTGACAAAGGGACAGTTACAACCTCTTTTCCCTGTATCATGATACTACCACTTTTAAGTTCCGCATAACTTACCTGCCCATAACTCTTTGATGCTGCATTTGGATAATCGTAGCCATAATCTATAACCTGAGTAAAAATCTCCTCATCAGATACAGATGTATAGGTAGCAATCTCCTCATTAAGGATGGGAATAGGAATTCCAAGCCCCACAGAGAGTGAACATCCATAACCCCTTATGCTTTGTCCCACAAGCCATTCTGGTGACATCTCTTTAAGATTGCCCATCACAAAAAGTGTTCCGGCAGGAGTTAGAGGCACTCCGTTCAGTCCGCGCTGGACATCCCGTTTATGCTGGGTTCCCGCCCATGTTACGTATCCTTGTGCCCCTCCCAAGAAGATTCTTGTGCCAAGACCTATGGTTTTCAGGTATGGATCGTTCAGCAGAGGACTCAAAGAGCCAGAAGTGGAGTAGTTTGCATTCCCCATCTGGGGTTTGAGAGTTCCCATGTAGGTATATTTTATCTTATCTGCCCTGTTTATAGCACAGTTGTAATTTTGATATGCATTCCTTGGATTGCACATGGTTGCCTGGGGAAGCTCACTTAATGTTACTATCTTTTCAATTCGTCGATTTGGATAGCAATCTGTTCCGTAACTTTCTGCTCTGAGTTCAATTTTTTTGCCGGCAACCAAATCGTGGAGAACGTGACCACCTCCATAGTTGAACTCACCAGGGTAGATTCTGTTGAGAGGATCATCATCGCTTGTCTGTGTTGCACCTATGAAGCAATCTACAGCAGCTACACCAGAGTAGGCAGGCACATTGTTAAACCATGTTTTTGTTGTTCTTACAAGCGGCTTTGATTGTCCAATATTAATAAATGCACCCGATGAGCACATTGGTGCAAAAGTCCCTGTTGTAACAACATCTACATTGTGAGCTGCTTCAACAGCACCATTTTCTCTGACGATGTCAATAATCTCTTCAGCCGTTACCACCACAGCCTTGCCAGATCTTATTTTTTCATTAATCTGGGCGTAAGTTTTATTTACTTTGAATTGTGTCATATCGTTTTTATTATTCCATATTATTTTTTATCAATTTCCTGTTTAACTTCACTTATCTTTAAATCAATATTGTGCTTAATCCATAATGGATCCCACCACTCTACAGGATTTACAAAGGTCTTGTTAACAGACATCCCAAAGTGAAGATGATCTCCAGCAGCAAGACCTGTCATTCCTGTCTGCCCGATAATATCACCCTTTTTGACCATATCCCCTGTTTTTACTAAGATATTGCTTAAATGGGCATAGGATGAGCAGATGCCAAAACCGTGATCAATCAATACACACTTACCGAAAATTCCTATATCATCAACACCGATAACCTTGCCTGAATTTGCCGCAGGTATGTTTGAACGGGAAAGTGATGCAAGATCAACCCCCATGTGATACTGCTGGTCAATCTGCTGTCCATTGTGTTTATATGTTCTGTGATCCGCAAACTGTGCTCTTGGAGCAGCCCCTGGAAGCCGCAGAAATGGACCAGACCACATCATTTTACTTTCCGTCTGCTCCACCTGTTCCACTGGTTTTAAAATCTGGTCTATATTCATT
>CAXNND010000220.1:0-4459 GCA_964203105.1 Desulfamplus sp. | reverse complement strand
TCCTGCTCAAAAAACAGCATCAATGGTTGAAGACCCTGACTACCTTAAACAGACATCCGATCAAATCAGGGCTTATTTCAACAGGGAGCTTACAACATTTTCCATACCGCTTGCTCCTAATGGGACATTATTTCAACAGAGTGTATGGCATACGCTGACTACAATTCCATTTGGCATTACAGTATCATACAAAGATGTGGCAGAGAGAATCGGCAATCATAAAGCCTGTCGAGCTGTCGGAGGGGCGGTAGGAAAAAATCCAATCCCGATTATTATTCCCTGCCACAGGGTAATAGGTAGTGATGGATCACTCACCGGATTTTCCAGCGGTCTTGATATAAAACGGTATTTGCTCAATCTTGAATGTGTTGGGTTGTAAAGTTTCACTTAAATCATAGAATTATCTCTATAGCAAATCCACACTTACCCCGCATCTTCATCTGCTTGCCACTCTTCAAGATAGCTTTTGGTATATGCTTCTCCATTACCAAGAAGTGGTTCGGGTTTGAGCAGCAGATAGCCAATTTTATCAATATTTTCTTCAAGAGATTTAAAAAACGCCACTTCAATATTAAAAGTATCTATTAAAGCAATATCTTTTGAATCTAAGCACTCTGAAGCAATTCTTCCTACAGATTCGGTCAGATAGCCAACAGGAGTAAATGTGTCACACACTGCTGATTCCCACTCCTGAGGAAAATTGACAATCTTCCACGGCACAAGCTCTTTTGGTTTGAGGACATTTTTTTTATTCTTGTTAAAAGGCGCCTCAACAATGGAGACACTCCTTGATTCCCACTGCATCAAATCCTTTAGCAACCAGACAATATCATCAGAGAAAACCCACTCTTCAGGCTCAAGTAGAACAGGAGGAAACTCGGAACTTGTGAGGGCATATTTAAAGGGTCCCTGTTTTTTCCAGAAAGCTTTAAAATCTTTTACCAACGGAAGAGTAGCTCTTACTGTTTTATTTTTCATATCAACTCCATTTTTAATAACTTATCCTTTACAACCATTATGAATATTGATAGCTTTTTTTAGCCTTTAAATCCAGTCAAAATAATAATCACCGGATGGAAAAGCTAAGAGAAAATTACCCAGTTTAAAAAATTTGATGAGTTCATTTCATCCAAATAGTTTTAAATGAAAAGGATATCAACTAATGAGCTTTAAAAATATCAGCATTAAATGGAAAATATTTGGAATCGTGTTGACAGGTCCTTTTGTTGTAGCCCTTATTCTTGCATTCCAGGATATCAACCACATTAAAGAGTGGGCTAAAAAATCAACAATTGAAAAGAGTCGTGCTGTGGTGCTCATGGCTGAAGCTGGCAGAAAGGAAATGGCAGATAAACTCAATGCCGGTATCATGAAGCCCTTCAACGAACTTGACAAATCAAATATTATTGAGGCAGTTCCGGTTATCACAGCCATTCACATGGCAAGAACCAATGCAAAAAAAGCGGGATATGAGTTCAGAGTTCCAAAGTTCAGCCCCAGAAATCCTGAAAATCAGCCAACTGAACTTGAAGCAGAAATATTAAAAGAACTTGAGGAGCAGAATCTTGAGGAGAAAATTGTGGTTGAAGAGGATCAGATTCGTTACTTCAAGCCAGTTCGCCTGACTAAAGAGTGTCTATTCTGTCACGGCGATCCCAAAGGAAAAACTGATCCAACAGGCGGTATCATGGAGGGGTGGAAAGAGGGTGACATGCGGGGTGCATTTGAGATAATAGGCTCTCTTGCAGATGCCAAGCAGGCGGTCTGGGAAGCACAAAAAAGTGTTTTCCTCTGGACAGTGCTGATTTTAATTATCATCAGCATGTTTGTATGGCTGTTAGTCAGAGTGAATGTGGTCAAGCCACTTCAGGAGTCAATCTCATTTATCAACTCTATAGCAAAAGGAGATTTAACCAGCTCGATTATATCTGATACAAAAGATGAATTTGGCGAGATGTCATCAAATCTCAATAACATGTCCCAAAATTTAAGAAGGATGATTGCCGATATTGCCGAAAGCAGCCAGATTCTTTTAAACTCATCCAGCGGTATTCAAAAAATTGCTGACTCACTATCTTCTGGTTCTGAAAAAACCTCCATGAATGCAAATACAGTAGCTGTCGCTGCTGAAGAGATGAGTTCAAATATGAATTCAGTTGCTGCTGCTATGGAAGAGGCTTCAACAAACATTGGGATTGTTGCAAATTCAGCAGAGGATATAACACGAAATATAAACGAGATTTCACGTAACTCTGATAAAGCTCGTGAGATTACAGATAAAGCTGTAAAACAGGCAATTACGGCTTTGCAGCGTGTTGATAAATTAGGGCGAGCTGCTACTGAGATTGGAAAAGTAACCGAAGCTATAAGCACTATATCAAAGCAGACCAACCTTTTAGCTCTAAATGCAACTATTGAAGCTGCAAGAGCGGGAGCGGCGGGTAAAGGGTTTGCAGTTGTTGCTAATGAGATAAAAACACTTGCAAAACAGACATCAGATGCCACAAGTGAAATCAGGCAGATGATCGATGATATTCAAAAATCGACTATGGAGACTGTAAATGATATTCAGGAGATATCAACCGTCATTAACAATGTGAACAAAACTGTCTCTGAAATTGCAATATCTGTGGATGAACAGTCCAGAACGACAAGTGAAATTGCAGAGAATGTTATGCAGGCATCTTTGGGGATAAGCGAGGTCAACGAAAATGTATCCCAGACATCTGCGGTTTCTGAAGATATTGCAAAAGATATTGCAGATGTAAATATCTCTGCTCAGGAGATGTCAAAAAACAGCACCAGATTGAATAGCAAATCAGACGAGCTGTTTGAGATATCAGAAAAAATGAGGACAACCGTGAGCAAGTTCAAGATTTAACCATTAGAGTTCCTGCAAAACTTCAATTGAAGCCTTCATTTTACTCGATAAAAACGAGTTTTGCAGGAGATCGATTACGTTAGGATACCCTCTACTGATATTATTTTTTCAGATAGTGTTAACAGCCCTTTCAACTGTAGTAATCTCCTGCTTCCCAAACATAACTTTGTTGGATTCAATTTTAAGTATTGCTGTCAGATTATTAAATGCAATCAACTGAATACTGTTTGTTGCTGGTATTACAACATTAGTTCCATTGATAATATCTTTAAAGGTGACTGTTGCACCTGACCGGGATACTGAAAAAAGGGATGAATTTGCCTGAATTATTACAAGATTAACACCTGTGAAATTAAACAATCTTGCACGAGCACCACTCTGAATTGTAATATTATTGATTCCATAACACCCATAGACATTTATATCGTTCCACGAGAAGACAGTTGTGGGGGCACTATCCGTTAATACAACAGGAGCTTTTGCAAGTTGAATCTGCTCAAATATCCAATCTCTCATTTTTGAGACACGGGTATAGACACCATAAGAGTTTGGCTGTCCACATCCATTTCCCCAGCTTACAATCCCTTCAAGCAGATAGCCTCCACCTGTATGAGGAATCACAAGAGGTCCTCCGCTGTCTCCAAAGCATGAATCCTTTCCACCCTCTGGAAAACCTGCACAGAGCATATTGTCAGTAATTTCACCATCATCATTGCCAAACATCGCTGAACAATACTGGTTAGATACCAAGGGAAGCTCGACCTCCTGCAACTGGGTAGGATATGAACTTCTCTGAGCCTGAGTATCTCCCCAGCCCATTGCTGTGGCTATAATTGTAGTCTCTGGAGATGAGGCAGCAGTTGAAGTCATTTGGTCAAGTAAGGTTGAAGAATCTGTCTCCTGTGTTGCCAGACAATCAATTGGCTGTTGAGAAGACGCTCTCTTGAGTTTAAGCAGGGCAACATCATTGTCTGTCAGGTAAGAGTTGTAATCAGGATGAACAATAATTTTTGAAACTTCAATACGTTCATAGCTTTCGGGATTGGCTTTCAAATCGACCATACCAAGAACAAGATCAATATCCTCAGCCGCAATGACCTGCTCTGGTGAATCACAGACACAATGTGCTGCCGTGACAACCCATTCCGGAGTTATCAACGTGCCTCCACAAAACTGACCATAATTAATATCCTCCTCATAACTATCAACAAGGGCGACTATCCATGGGTACTTTGAGGGGTCAGTTACAGGTCTGCCTCCCACTATCCTAATTTCTTTAGCAAAAGATTGTGAATATAAGCCAGATAGCAATAATAGTATAAACAAGGGGAGAAATCTTTTCATGGTAATCGCCTATTAGCAGGAGGTATAAAAACTTGTCGGGAGGGTAAAAATAGAGGTTGCCCTCCCTAACCCTTTTTATCTTCAATCTTGAGCTTGCCTATTCTATTTTTTCTGCATCTTACTGATAAGATCCTTAAGCACCTCATCTGCTTTTTCGATTGGAATCTGGCAGGTACCAACCTTTTTATGTCCTCCGCCGCCATATTTCAGCATCAATGAACCAATATCAGTGGT
>CAXNND010000219.1:0-4468 GCA_964203105.1 Desulfamplus sp. | reverse complement strand
CAAGGATAAGTTTGTTGAAGAACGCATCCAGCCGGTTGACAATGGAAATAATTCTGCCGAAAAACAACTCTCTGCATCTGACAATAATTCTGATAATGGCGTCAAAAGCCCCAAACATGTCTCACAGGAGACTGCTTCACAAGATACTGCCGGAGCATGGGCAGAGAATAAAAACCAAATAACAGAGTATGTTAATATAAAAGAAGCGGATATGCCTACAGATTCAGTAAGTAAAAGGTCAAAAAAATCTAAGGAGCAGATAGCCTATCAGGAGAGTTCTCAAGACGATTCTGATGATGCCGAATCAGCAGTAGAGACAGATAGCTCTGCCGATCAACAGGATGATGATCAGATTAGCAGTGAGGAGATGTCTGATACTACAGAGGACAATGATACTTCTTCAGGTAATGACAAAAAAAAGAAGAGAAAGAAAAAACAGAAAAAATCAGAACCCGCAAAAATTATTAAACTTGCCGAACCACCACCACCCGTTCCTGTAGCTCCTACTCCCAAAAAGAGAGAATATGTTGAAAAAACATCCAGTGTCAGAGCCGCATCTTCTGAGAAAGAAAAGACGGTATCATACAGGGAGAGGACAGTTTATGACAAAGAAAAAACGGTTGCTGACAGAGATAGAACCTCTTACAACCGTGAACGTACAGGCTCAGAAATACAGACTCATTCCAGAGGCAAGGTAGCTTTTGACAGGGACAAGACAACCACAGTTGATCGAGAACGGACATCTTCTGACAGAGATAGAGTGTCCCCTGATAGAGAGAGAGTATCTCCTAACAGAGAACGACCATCCTATGATAGGGAGAGAGTATCTCCTAACAGAGGAGAACGACCATCTTTTGAGAGAGACAAATCAGTATCTACGTCCCCCCCTGGCAGGAGTGGCGGTAAAACAGATACCCCGTTTTCAAAAATACGTAATAAAAAAGATATTGCTATTGATATTCCATTTATTCCAATTGAACCCTTAGATAAGGATGATCTAAAATCAAAGCGGAAGAAGAGCAAGGTAAAAAAGAAAAAATGGGGTGAAAATGAAGATTTAAGTGAGGATGCAAAGCTTGTACAGAAAAAGCGGAAAGAGGTTGTTGAGGGCAAAGATTTATACGAACAGGGTTTCTCAGCCAGAAAAGGCCGTAAGAAGGATGGAAAACTAAAACAGCGTCCTAAAGTTCAACAGAAAACCCAGATTACCGTACCAAAAGCTATCAAACGTCGAATCAAGATAGATGAGACCATAGATCTGTCAGAACTTGCAAAAAGAATGAGTATCAAAGCCAATGAGATGATTCAGAAGCTCATGGGTATGGGTATAATGGTTACTGTGAATCAGACTATCGATTTTGATACTGCAGCATTGGTTGCAGCAGAATTTGATTATGAAGTCGAAAAAGCTGCTGCTGCTGAGGATATGCTTTCACATGCCAATGAAGCTGATGATCCTGATAATCTTATTCCGAGATCTCCGGTTGTCACTATCATGGGACATGTTGACCATGGAAAAACCTCTCTTTTGGATGTAATAAGAAAATCCAAAATAACCACAGGAGAGGCGGGCGGGATTACCCAGCATATCGGTGCATACAGTGTTCAGACTCCAAAGGGTGGAGTTGTCACATTTCTTGATACGCCAGGACATGCTGCCTTTACCTCCATGAGATCAAGAGGTGCCAAGATCACAGATATCGTTGTCCTGGTAGTTGCCGCTGATGACGGTGTCATGCCTCAGACTGTCGAAGCTATCAACCACTCAAAAGCTGCCGGGGTGCCGGTGGTGGTGGCTGTTAATAAAATGGACAAACCTGATGCAGATCCTGACCGTGTAATGCGGGAACTGTCAGATCATGGTCTTCTGTCTGAAGAGTGGGGTGGAGATGTAATTTTTGCCAAGGTTTCGGCAAAGAAAAAACAGGGTATTGATGAACTGCTTGACCTTATTCTTCTTCAGGCAGAGGTTCTGGAACTGAAAGCCAACCCTCACAGACCGGCAGCAGGCCATGTTGTGGAGGCACGTTTAGATGCTGGCAGAGGACCTGTTGCCACAGTGCTTGTTCAGCAGGGTACTCTTAGGGCAGGGCAACCCGTGGTCTGCGGTCTCCATTCCGGCAAGATACGTCTTATGACAGATGATATGGGTAAAAACATGGAGATTGCTGGTCCAAGTACTCCTGTTGAGATTGTAGGATTAAGCGGAGTTCCTGAAGCAGGCGATGAATTTATTGCCCTTGCATCAGAAAAGGATGCCAAAAACATCAGTGAAAGCAGGATGCAGAAGGAGCGTGCCAAGGAGCTTGCCAAAAAGAGCAGGGCAAACCTTGAAAAACTTTTTGCCAACATGGGATCAGGTCAGGCAAAGCAGCTCAAGCTCATCCTGAAAACAGATGTTCATGGTTCACTTGAGGCACTCAATGAATCCCTTGTAAAACTTTCCCAGGAAGAGGTTGATATCAAGATAGTCCACTCAGGCACAGGAGCAATCAATGAATCTGATGTATCTCTTGCAGCTGTTTCAGATGCCATTATTATCGGGTTCAATGTGAGACCAACCCCCAAGGTTCGTGAGATGGCCAAGGAGGAGAATGTTGACATGAGATTCTATGATATCATCTACAATGTTATAAATGATATCAAGACCGCGTTGACAGGACTTATGCCATCAACTTTTCACGAAATCATTATTGGCAGGGCAGAAGTGCGTGATATCTTTGTGATACCAGGTAAAGGAACTATTGCTGGCTGTTTTGTGCAGGATGGAAAGGTTGCCAGGGGAGAAAAGATACGGCTTCTCCGTGACGGAGTTATAAAGTGCGATAGCAGCCTCTCGTCTTTGCGGAGATTCAAGGATGATGCCAAAGAGGTTACTCAAGGATATGAATGTGGTATAGGTATTGAACGATTTAATGATGTCAAAGTCGGAGACATTATTGAATGTTATGAAATTGAAGAGCGTAAGGCCAGTATCGACAGCTTAAAGGAGTCAAATATTTCGCCTGAAAAGTAATAAGGATTACGCGATATAATTTGGAGATTACTTATGAAACCATACCCAAGGGCAGAGAGAATTGGTGTTGCCATTCAGACCGCTCTTTCCGAGCTGTTGAGCAGAAAATTGCAGGATCCGAGAATCGACATGGCCACCATCAGCAGCGTGGATGTCACCCCCGACTTAAGAGTTGCATATATATATTTTACAATGTTTGGAAGTGAAGAAAAAATAGAGGATGCCATGGCAGGCTTTGCGAGTTCCAAAGGCTATATTAAAAAAAATATAGCCCCTAAACTTGGTCTCAGATACATGCCAGAAATTAAATTTGTCCATGATAAATCCTTTGACCAGGGTTCAAAAATTGATGCTCTTCTCAATTCTGTTATAAAGGAGAAACAGAATCTGGAATGAAAATGATAATTCAGGATTTATAAATCCAGCATTTTTATAAGACGATTTATCACTCTCTACAGAATCAATATACTATATATGACACAAAATGGCATTATCGCTATTGACAAACCAGAAGGAATCTCTTCAGCTGCAGTTGTTGCTAAAATCAAAAAAAAACTCGGCTTAAAAAAGGTTGGGCACACAGGAACTCTTGATCCCTTTGCAACTGGTCTAATGCTGTGTGGAATTAATAAGGGGACAAAATTATCACGTTTTTTTTTAGGTAGTTCTAAAAATTATGTAGCAGAAGTTGCCCTTGGAATAGGGACAGACACTCAGGATTATACCGGTCATATAGTAAAACACTCCTCTCCAGAACTCATCAAAGCCATAACTAATCAAACGATAATTGAGAGCATTGAGCGATTTAAGGGCGTTCAAATGCAGAATCCGCCGATCTATTCAGCTCTCAAGCATGATGGGAAACCCCTTTACCAATTGGCAAGAGAGGGGCATCCCGTCCAGAAACCACCCCGCAAGATTCAAATTCACTCTATTGAAGTCCAAAATATTCAGAAGATATCAGAATCAGAATATTTCAAAAATATCTCACTACCAGATAGAAAATTTTTATCAGTAGATAATTTCCTATCTATGGCAAAATTTTTGGAATGCCTGTCAGTAACCATTTCAATCCACTGCTCTTCTGGAACCTACATAAGAAGCATTGCCCATGATATTGGTGAACAACTTGGATGTGGTGGATGTCTAACATCTTTAAGAAGAACCCGGACATCCGGCTTTTCGATTGATGATGCAATTACCATGAGTCAACTGGAAGGTATGTCACAGGAAGGGGCGTTTACTCGGATTATTCCTATGGCACAGGCTGTTTCGTTTCTGCCTGCAATTCAGGCAGATGATGCTCTTATTGATATTATAAGATTTGGTCGGACTTTTAGATTATCCGATACATCTATCTCTCTATCTCTTATTGAATCTGCACAATCTGAATATCTTCCATCTCTTTCTAATGAGTATTTGCAACTATCAAATTCAAATGAAGCTCTCTAT
>CAXNND010000218.1:0-4479 GCA_964203105.1 Desulfamplus sp. | reverse complement strand
TCTTAATTTGAAGTTTTAATTTTTATCGCCCTGAGCTAAAGCTCTGGGCTAATTTTTTACCCAAGCCCACTTAAGTGGGCTTCTTTTATAGTAGCCGAGGGCTTTAGCCCCACGGCTAAAGACCTGAATAAAACTAAATTTATGACCTTTCAGAGTATACATATTTCTGATACAGCTCAAATAGAAACGCCACCCGTTCAGCTTCTGTCTTGAATTTTGTCTTACCGTAAGCAGCGTCAACAGCTTTATCAAGCCTTTGATGAGCTTTAAGAAGGGTAGGGGGCATGGTGAGCGGATCGTAAAGGTCAGCAAGCGATGAGTCAGGGAATTGTAAACGGGCATCAAGCACCTCTTGAGCTGCGGTTTCAATTGCCTGTTTATGTTTATCTATGGGATTTTCAGGCCAAGGGAAGTTATTGTAAACAATGCCTGCTGAATAGCGATAATCACTTTTTAATCTACCACAAACTGTCCGCATCCAAGCGTTGTGCATCAATGAAGTCAGGACACCAAGGTGATATAAGTTACTGTCGTCAATCGTAAAAAGTTCAGAACTTGCTATCACTTCAGGAGTAAGTAAGCCTATTGGAACATAAAGTCTTCGCTCTGAAGATGTTTTAGGAATGGCAATATAAATTGATTTTGGTTGGCGTATTTCTCCAAAGAGAGCTGGATAGGCAGCGAGTTTCTTTGTTGCCTCACGAGAGCTTGCAAGACGATGGTCTTTAACTTTTTCTAACCGTTTCAATAAAAGAGGCATTGATTTAATATCTTGTGGAGTTGCATTAACAAGCCAGAAACACCAACGAGATTTTCCATTTATAAATTCATCTGCACTCATAAATGGCTTTATCCAAGGTTCAGCTTTTGGTTCTGCATCTAAAAAATCAGTTTTTCCAGCATCGTCCAATAATAGATAACCACCATCATTTGGCATGTTACCAAATGACAATTCACATATATTGCAGAGTGTTTTTCTACGGTTGATAAAAACAATATCAGGAGCATCAACCAAATATGGATTGATATTTTTAACCTGAATTTGATGCGGTTCGCCTTTTATATCCTCGTATTCAAAGAGCCATTTTGGCGAAATCTCTTCAGCAGCAAAGCCAACGATCACACAATGAACAGCCGCTTTGCCGCGTGCTTCACTGTTCCATGCAAACGTGCGGTGAGCAAAAAATATCTTGATTCCATGTGAAATCATCCAACCCCACAAAACCCCGACCTGTTCGCCCTGTGTGATTGAATTGGTGGAGACAAATGCACATTTGATCGAGGTTTGTTGAATTATTTTTGCAGCCTTGACATACCACGCAGCGACAAAATCAAGCAATCCACCATTTTTGACATTTCCGAACACCTGAGCCACATCAGCACGCTGGGAAGCGTTCATAAACTTTGAACCCACAAACGGCGGATTGCCCATGATGTAGCTTAACTTTTCTGCTGGAATAACCTCATTCCAGTCGATTTGCAGAGCATTACCACAAATAACTGTGCTACTGGAAATAAGTGGAATACGTGCAAAATAAAGCCCGAACTCCTCAGACACCATCAGATTCATCTGGTGATCCATAAGCCACAACGCAACCTGGGCAATCTGTGCTGGGAACTCCTCAATCTCAATGCCGTAAAACTGGTCAACATTCAACTGGATCAAAGACTGAATATCAAGATCAAGAGTTTGCTGTCTATCGCCTTTCAGAGCACGTAAAACTTCTAACTCTAAAAGCCGTAACTCTCGATAGGTGATAACAAGAAAATTTCCACACCCACAAGCTGGATCAAGAAATGTCAAGGTGCGTAATTTCTCGTGAAACTCAATCAATTTGTTTCGGTTGCTCTTTATCTTTTCAAACTCCTCCCGCAAAGAGTCAAGAAACAGCGGCTTTATGAGCTTTAAAATATTATTTTCGCTGGTGTAATGTGCTCCTAAATTACGGCGTGCCTGTTTATCCATGATTGACTGAAAAAGTGACCCAAAAATAGCAGGCGAAATTCTGCCCCAATCAAGTGCACAGCAATCAAGCATAGTTTGACGCATGGCACTGTCAAAACTTGCAGTTGGCAGCATCTCTTCAAAGAGTTTGCCGTTGATGTATGGAAAAGCGGCAAGCTGTTCATCAAGGTTTTTATATCTTTTATTTTCTGGAGTGTTAAGAACTTGAAATATTGTGTTGATATGGTGAGCAAGGTCAGAGCCATCTTCACTGGTTCGCTCCTCAATGTAATCTTCAAACTGCTGACGCTCAAAAATTCCGGTATCCTCGGCAAACATGCAGAAGAGCAGACGCACCAAATACAACTCAAGATCGTGTCCGCAATAACCAATATCTTTCATAAGGTCATGGAGTTTACCCATCTGTTCTGCAGCTTTGATATTTACAGGGTCTTGCTCTTGAATTTTGTGGGTTTGATAACCAGCGATAAATCCAAACAAGCGAACGTTTTTGTGTAAATCTTTTAACTCAAATTCATGGAGATCATTATTATCCAAATCATAAAGGCGAAAACGTGCAAAATCAGATACAAGCACATATTTTGGAAGGTCTCTCTCTTTGATACCGTCAAAATAATCAAGAGCTTGGGTGTATGCTTTATCAAGATTTTTCCCGCGTGATTTATGCTCAACTAAGAGCAGTCCTTTCCAGAAAAGATCGATAAATCCCTGTTTGCTGCCAAGTTTTTTGACTGGCTCTTCAAAAGATGCAACACGCCTGCGGCTGATTCCAAAGATATTAAAGAATCCGTCCCAAAATGATTTGGCTTCCGCATCTTCTGATTTTTCATCAGCCCACTCTTTTGAGAATGCAAGTGAGCGTGTTTTTATTTCGTTCCAGCTTATTGGCATTTGTTTATACTTTATACTGTCTTAATTTGAGGTTTTAATTTTTATCGCCCTGAGCTAAAGCTCTGGGCTAACTTTACTCAAGCCCTCTTAAGAGGGCTTACACATTTCAGCCGATGGCTTTTAGCTTAGGGGTGGTAGTATATTTTAGTGTAATAGTTTCAATTTTAGATAATTCATCTGCCATCTTATTTTCAACAAACCACAAATCATAAGCCTGCTGCATACGCAACCAGAGACCAGGACCATTACCTGCAAACTTGCCAATCCTGAGAGCCATTTCAGTTGTAATTGGATGTGTGCAATCTAATATACGCTGGAGTTTTTCACTCGAAACTCCGAGTCGTTTTGATGTCTCATCAATCGACAGGTTAATATTTTTTATTACATCTTCACGTAAAATTTCACCTGGGTGTGTTGGCTGTCTTTTCAATGGTCGTCTAATTAAATATTCTTCCATAGAACCTCCTTAATGATATTGTTCAAGATTAATCTTTACTACATCACCTTCTTTCCATTCAAATACAACTATGACAAAATCAAACCGTCAAGCCGCTTTCAATGCAGTGCTTACGTCCTGAAATAAGCCTGCTTTGCTTCTGAATAGGGATTATACTCCACCTTTGATTTCACGTGAAACACCTTCTCGATAGTCGCCTCATTCATAACGTCATCAGTATTACCTGATGCAATAACTTCCCCGTTTTTCATAAAAACCAGAACATCAGACCAGATTGCAGCAAGATTTATATCATGAAATACAGATACAACTGTTCTGTTCTTTTCTCGCACCTCTTTTTTGACTATGTTCAGAAGTCTTATAGTGTGACTTATATCCATGTTTGAGAATGCCTCATCTAAAAAAAGCAATGGGGTATCCTGACTCAACGCTCTTGCAAATATGCACCTCTGACGTTCACCTCCGCTCAAATCTGTAATCTTTCTATGTGCAAATCTATCTGTGCCTGTCCGTTCCATCACACTGTTGACAATCTTGATATCTTCTTTAGATGGTATGGAGAATCTCCCGATATATGGGTGTCTGCCCATCATAACCACCTCTTTTACTGTGAATGGAAAGTTGATATTATAGTTTTGGGAAACAAGGGCAATATTTTTTGCAACTTCTCTTTTAGGCATAGACAAGATATTTTTTTCACATGAAACATCATCTTTTATTACCACTTTGCCAGATATTGGCTTTAAATGTCCAATTAGAAGATCAAGCAGGGTTGTTTTCCCGCAGCCGTTTGGACCCAGGATTGAATAAAATTTGCCAGCTTCAAAACTTAAAGAGACATTGTTAATCACAGCAGGGTAGGGCAAGGTTGAGAAGTTGTCATAGGTAAAATGGAGGTTTTCTGATTTTATCATAAAAGATTACCTTACACTCCCGCGTTTAAATATCCAGCAAAAAACAGGTCCACCAATCAAGGCTGTCAAAATTCCAATCGGGATTTCATAGGGAAGAACTGCACGGGTAATGGTATCTGCTGCTAAAAGCAAAATTGAGCCGGTAAGCATGGCAACTGGAATCAAAGAGCGGTTATCAGGACCGGTTATAAACCTTACTATATGAGGCACTAAAAGCCCCACAAACCCGATAATGCCTGAGACAGAGACAG
>CAXNND010000217.1:0-4498 GCA_964203105.1 Desulfamplus sp. | reverse complement strand
AAGCCCTCTTGCCCCAGTGTTTTCATCAAATGCTTTAGCCGCAAGCAATCTAAGAGATTCATCTGTAAACACTATGTCAATCCCATAGGCTTTAAAATCGAGGCGTTTGCCAAGAATCACGGGATTATTAGGCATTCTCAAGATCGAATAAAGGTCATCTTCAGAGAGCTTTTCAAGCACACATCGAACAGGAAGCCTTCCGATAAATTCAGATTCAAAGCCAAATTCAACCAAATCTTCTGCTTTCATCTGTTTGAGAATCTCGGAATCATCTTTTGCAGTCAAGATCGTTGACCCAAACCCTATCGACTGCTTTGAGATGCGTTTAGAAACAATCTGTCCAAGTTCACCAAAGGCACCACTAACAATAAAGAGAATATTTGCGGTGTTGATACGTCTATTGCTTCGTTTGCCTGTTTTCTGGTAATTGTCCAGCTCCTGCATCATGGATATTGGATCATGAGGAACCTTGAGATCAATATCTGTCTCCTCCATAGGTTTGAGAAGTGCTCGCTGAACACCTGTTCGAGAGACATCCGCACCCCTGAAATTCTGGCTTGCGGCAATCTTGTCAATCTCATCAATATAGACAATACCATACTGGGCAAGCTGAATATCGTCATTTGCCTCTTTCACAAGGTCCCTTATGATATCTTCAACATCACCGCCAACATAACCTGTTTCAGAAAATTTGGTTGCATCTGCTTTAACAAAGGGTACCCCAATTTTTTTTGCAATGAGTTTGATGATGTAGGTTTTTCCAACACCAGTTGGACCAAGCATCAGTATATTGGATTTAATGCTGCCAGTAATACCTGTGACAGCATTAGTATTACCAGCACTCTCATCACAAATACTGCTAAAATCACCGAATGTTGTTTCAAGGTGTTTTATACGATTGAAATGGGTACATATTTTAGTGGATAGTACAGACTTCGCTTTTTTTTGTCTGACTATATATTGATCAAGATAGGATACAAGTTCTACAGGCTTGATGTCAAAATTAATAAACTGTTTCTGTTCACTCGATGAATCCTTGCCTATAATGGAAGAGTTTTTTGAGAGTATGGAAGGTGAGATTATTTTGACATTGCCACCGAATTTCTTGTTAAGAAATTCGCCAATCTCTTTCTCTATTCTTTGTGGATCTGGTAGGTTTTGATTTTCTTCTTTCATGTTTGGTCAATATAATCATATTAAAAGGTGATGTTCAAGAGTTAATTCTGCTGGTTTATAATGTTCTAATTTTTGCAATAACTGTTTGTAAATTACTCCTGTTTTTTAGAAGCATCGGTTATGGGTTTTACTTTTCTTTTAAACATAAGGCACTGCTTACCAGTGGAGTTGACAACAGTAATTGATGGTATCTGTTTTCCCTTAAAACCCATTGCCTTGCAGCCATAAGGATGATTAATATCCCATGTAACATAATAATGGATACACTCACGACAATTAATTTTTATCTGTTCTGTGTGTGTCATATCTTTTGTGCTGTTGCCATATAGTTTCAGCCTTTGTCATAACCCTATTTTATATATCAAATATGATGGGTATGGACAATGCTTTTAAAATTACATAACAAAAAAAGCCACAAACATTAAATGTAAGTGGCTCTTCTCTTTTAAATATTTGGTGCCGAAGAGGAGACTTGAACTCCTACGGGTCGCCCCACACGCCCCTCAAGCGTGCGTGTCTACCTATTCCACCACTTCGGCTTGATAATCAATATTGGTATTTATTGAATGGAAACTTAATAAATCATTGTGATTTGGTTGATGTCTCAATCGGTTTGTTCGGTTTGTTTGAATCTTCTTTTGTAGAAGATTCTTTGACAGGAGATGTCTCTGTTGATGATGCCTTATTAGTTGATTCGGCTACATTGGTATCTGTAGTAGCAGGCTCGCCATTTATAGGAGAAGCCACTTTTGGCATTATAGTCTGACTCGACTTGTGACCAGATGTGTATGCCATAGTTAAAGATGTCAACATGAAAACAATAGCAACTACTGTGGTAATCTTACTCAGAGCAGTTGCGGGTCCACCCCCACCGAACAAAGATTGTCCGGAAGCAGAGCCAAATGATGCTCCCATATCCGCCCCTTTCCCTGTCTGAAGCAGAACGATCAGAATAAGAAGCACGCAGGAAATAATATGTATGGAGAGGATTAATACTGTCATAAATTTTATATTCTTTTTTTTTATGCTGTGATATTAAAAATATGACTATTTGTCATATTTTACAATTTTAATAAAGTTATCTGCATCAAGGCTTGCACCACCAACCAATGCACCATCCACATTTTTATATTTCATAAGTTCTGATATATTATCAGGTTTAACAGAACCACCGTAAATAATACGGAGACTTTCTGCAAGGTCACGATTAAATATTTTCTCAATCTCAGACCTTATATACATGTGAACCTCATCTGCCAACTCAGGTGTCGCTGTATTTCCTGTACCTATTGCCCATACAGGTTCATAGGCAATAACCAGCGTCAAAAGTTCATCAGAACGGAAGCCTTTTAACCCATTTTGAATTTGTTTGTCAAGAACATAAAATGTTTTTTCTGCCTTTTTTTCGCTCTCTGTTTCCCCAACGCACATTATCGGAATAAGGTTTGCCCCTACACCAGCCCTTATTTTTCTGCATACATCCTCATCGGTCTCACCAAAGTATTGTCTTCGCTCTGAATGACCTATAATTACATGGCTTACTCCGGCATCCTTAAGCATTTTTCCAGAGACCTCTCCAGTATAAGCACCCTCTTTCGCATAAAAAATATTTTGTGCTCCGACACTAACAGGGCTGTTTATCTGTCTGAGAATTTGGGTCACAAGAGGTATTGATAGAAACGACGGAGCTATCATTATCTCTGTATCAGTAACATCACATGAGAGTTCTGCAAGTCGTTGTGCTATAGTCACTGCTTCAGAACCGGTTTTAAACATTTTCCAGTTCCCAGCAATTAATGGGGTTCTTTTCATTTGTATTTTCCTTTATTCTCTTGTTTCGCCTCTTAGGATTCCACTTGCAAGTGATATGCTTCTTTTGCCATGGGCAACGATCTGTTCCACAGCCTTTGCAATATCCATCTTTTTCCTTACACTTATGGCTTTAAACAGGGTTGGCAGATTCACACCTGAAATAACCTCAACAGAACCCTCTTCAAGAAATGAGTAGCTTAAATTGGATGGAGTGCCTCCAAACATATCTGTAAAAATGACAACACCTTTATCATCTTTAACTTTTTTAATCGCCTTTTTTATTTTATTACGCAACAATTCAGGGTCATCTTTGATATCTATTGAAACAGCGAGAATGTTTTCTATCTTCTCATTAACAATAAATTCAACTGCTTCAATCAGTGCTTGACCAAGGTTGGCATGAGTTACAATTAAAATTCCTGTCATGATTATTTTAAATCACCTCAATCCGTAATAATTACGTGTAAGTCTATGTTGTAATTTTTTTAATAATTTCTGTTATGACTCTGTTAGGTCTCTGTCAATATCTCTGTGAATGATCCCTGCCTTAATACCAGTATTGTTAAAATGGTCAAATATTTTTCTTGCGATGGCGACGCTTCTGTGTCGTCCTCCTGTGCACCCAACGGCAATTGTCAGATAGGCTTTACCCTCTTTTTGGTAGAGTGGTAATAAATAGTCAAGAAGGTTAAGGTATTTCTCAAGGAACAGGCTTGTTTCATTTAATGAAAGGACAAAATTTTTAACATCATCTGACTCACCATCCTGATTTTTTAATTCAGGCACAAAAAAGGGGTTGGAAAGGAATCTCATATCAACAACAAGATCAGCATCAGGTGGAATTCCATACTTGAACCCAAATGACATGATGTTGGTTTTCATTGCAATGTGTTTTTTAGAGTCCTTGCCGGAAGCAATTGCTATTATATCTGCTTTAAGGCGATGTGGACTATACGCAGAGGTGTCGATAACTATCTCTGAGCTATTTTTTATGGAGAGCATCTCTTTTTTTTCAGAACTTATGCTCTCTGTCAAACTTGCATCATTGGAAATTGGATGGTGTCGTCGTGTCTGGCTAAACCTTTTTATCAATGTGTTCTTATCGGCATCAAGAAATATTGTCACAGGATTAAATCCCCGTTCTCTTAATACCTCAATGGTCACAGAATACTGGGTGATAAATTCTTTCTCCCTCATATCCATGACAAAAGAAAAACCCTTGATTTTAGGGTCATTTTTCAGAGGAAGATCGAGAAATTTAGGCAGAAGAGCCATAGGCAAGTTATCTACGCAGTAAAACCCAGCATCTTCAAATGCTGCCATTGCTGTTGTTTTACCAGAGCCTGAAATTCCAGTTATAATAAATATCTTCTGATGTTTTATTTGCTCTTTATCCACGAAAAACCTTTATTCAATAAAAAATGCCTTTATCAATTAAAAATCTTCATCCACAGAGTGAATAATTTGTTCAATCTCTTCGGCAGATTCAGCTTTCAGCAGATTTTCCTTG
>CAXNND010000216.1:0-4519 GCA_964203105.1 Desulfamplus sp. | reverse complement strand
GCCCCGAGGGATTTTAAGTCCCTTGCGTCTACCAGTTCCGCCACCCAGGCTTAAAATTTAGCTCTTATTATACTATAAAACTCTAAATTGCAAGAGTTGAGATCGCAGGAGCGGTATAAATTTTAAAAGTGTTGAATTATTGATTAATAAGCGTTATTCACACCCATTTTATATTCATCAGATTGATGAAGTGAAGTCAAATGTATAGATATTAAAAACAGTCAGATTAAGAGCATGAGATTAAAGATGAAAAATATAACCAAAAAAAAGCTCATCCTTGCATCACAATCACCAAGAAGAAAAGAGCTTCTTGAGCAGGCAGGTGTTGATTTTGAGATAGTACCGGCAGACATTGAGGAGAGTATCATGCCGTCAGAGCTGCCCGATGATTATGTCAGAAGGCTTTCAAGAGAAAAAGCCCAATTTGTGGCACAAAAAATTGGGCAGCAGAGACAAAAAACTGATGACAATAACATCTCATCAAAACACTCTAACAGCTACCCAAACGCTGATAACATTTGGGTTATCGGTGCAGATACCACAGTTGTAGTTGGCACTCAGATTCTTGAAAAACCGGTATCTGAGGATGATGCAAGGCTTATGCTCGAAAATTTAAGCGGAAAAAATCATATTGTATATACAGGATTTACCCTCTGCTCTGATGACGAAAAAAAAATTATTACCAGCTCAGTAAAGACTGATGTGCTTTTCAAACGGCTGACAGAGCGTGAGATTGACTGGTATATCAATACAGGTGAACCTTTTGACAAGGCTGGGGGCTATGCGATACAGGGACTTGGGGCATTCATGGTCAGAAGCATCAGCGGCTCATACAGCAATGTGGTCGGTCTTCCAGTCTGTGAGGTGATGGAGAGTCTAATCGAATATGAGATCGTTGAAATGGTTAAAGGTTTGAAATAGTGATATGGATGATATGAAAGAGCGGCTCAAAATTGTAAAGAGTCAGATAGTTGACGCCGCCAGACGATGCGGCAGAAATCCTGGTGAGATAACCCTTGTTGCTGTGAGTAAAAAAAAGAGTGTGGAGACTGTCCTTGAGGCAATTGACATTGGAGTGAATATTCTTGGAGAGAACTATATTCAGGAGGCTGTGGAAAAAATTGATGCAATAGGACAAAAATCTACTCATCCTGTATCGTGGCACTTTATTGGACATCTTCAATCTAACAAAGTCAGGGTTGCTGTGAAATATTTTGATCTTATCCATACTGTAGATTCCTTGAAGTTAGCTCAGGAGATTAACCGTCAGGCTGAAAAGATAGGTAAAATCCAAAATATTCTAATTCAGATAAATATCAGCAAAGAGGAGAGCAAGTCTGGAGCAGAGGGGGAAGAGGCTATTAGGTTAGCAGAGGATATTTCACATCTGAAATCACTATCTTTGAGGGGATTGATGGGGATGCCACCATTTTTTGATGATCCTGAAGGGGCAAGACCATATTTCAGACGGCTTGCCCAGATAAGGGAGAGCATAATACCAAAGATATACATGGAGCACCTCTCAATGGGTATGAGTGATGATTTCAGGGTTGCAATTGAAGAGGGAGCAACAATGGTGAGAATAGGAACCGCAATATTTGGTAGCAGGCAGTGAACTACCTCTACCCTGAAGGGAAGGAGTTTTACGCCATTCTTATAAAGGCTGATGATTCAAAAGAATATATCTATAATTGAAAATCAAAAAAAACTGATTGAAGACCAGAAGAAAATGGTTGAAGAGGACAAAACAATGAAGGTGCTTCTGCACACATGCTGCGGACCATGCACAATATATCCTCTCAAGGTGCTGCAAGATGAGCGGATGGATGTGATGGGCTTTTTCTACCGACATAATATCCACCCGTTTTCCGAGTGTCTAAGACGTGAGAAGACCCTGATGGATTACGCCAAAACCATGGGACTAAGTGTTATATTACAGCAGAGCTATGAACTTGAGCGGTTTATTCAATCTGTAGCGTTCCGTGAAAGGGAGAGATGCAGATTCTGTTACCACGATCGTCTTTCTGCCACTGCAAGGGTGGCAAAAAAAGGAAAGTTTGATGCCTTTTCATCAACTCTTCTCTACAGCCGGTTTCAAAATCATGAGCTGATTCGGCAAACTGGGGAGGCAGTGGCAAAAGAGGCTGGAATATCCTTTCTTTACAGGGATTTCAGGGAAGGTTGGAAAGAGGGTATTGAGGAGTCAAAACGCCTTGAGATGTATCGACAACAGTATTGCGGGTGTATCTACAGTGAAAAAGAACGTTTTTATAGGAGTGCTTCCAAAGAATAACTATAACCATTACTGTCCAGCAGGTTTGAGTTTGCTCAAAAGCAGTTTGTTTGACTGACTTAGACGATTTGCCATAATGGTGAACAGGTGTCTTGCAACCTCTGGATATTTCTCGATAACCTCAAGCAGTTTGTCACCTGGAAAACGTTTTACCTCTGATCTGCCTTTGGACATTATTGATGCTGATCTTGGCTCTCCTGTTATGGCTGCCATTTCACCAAAATATTCGCCTGGCTCATGTATTTCAGCGATCTTTTTTCCAGCCTTCACAACATACAGAGAGCCTCTGACCAGTTTAAAAAAGTCAATATCGTTATTTCCCTCTCTTATTATCACATCCATATCTTCATATTTTTCAATATCAGGATTGATAAGGTATGATGGAAGAGCCTCTTTTGTGATTGTGGTCTTTTTTAACACCTCCTCAAGCGATGTTACACCCTGGCGTACCTTTTCAAGACCGGCATCCCTGAGGGTTGTCATCCCCTCCTGAACAGCAATTTTTCTCAACTGATCTTCCGGCAGCTTGGCGTTAATTGCCTTGCCAACCTCATCTGTAACTTCCATAAGTTCGTAGAGACCAACCCTGCCCTTATATCCGGTCCCATTGCAGAGATTGCACCCCTTGGGTCCCATGATTGTAAGTGGCGGAATGTTCTTTGCCGGATTACCGGTAATCATCTCTTTGGTAAAGCCGTGCAACTCCAGTTCCCTTGGATCATGTCCTGTTACCACCTGTTTACAATGGGGACAAAGTCTTCTTGCCAAACGCTGTGACAAAACCATAGTCACGGCAGATGCAAGCATGTAAGATGGGATACCAATATCAATGAGCCTTCCAATTGTTGAGGGGCAGTCGTTTGTATGCAGGGTGCTGAAGACAAGATGTCCTGTCATGGCTGCTTTTACGGCAATTTCTGCTGTTGTGATATCACGAATCTCACCAACCATGATAATATCAGGGTCCTGACGAAGAAATGCCTTGAGAGCAGCGGCAAAGGTCATACCTACGCTGTCCTTGACCGGAACCTGGTTTATCCCTCTGAAGTTGAACTCAATCGGATCCTCAGCAGTCAAGATTTTTGTATCTTCAGTGTTGAGGCGGTTGAGAAGGGAGTAAAGTGTGGTGGTTTTTCCGCTTCCTGTAGGACCTGTAACAAGCAAAAGTCCGTAAGGTCTGTTTATACACCGCTTGATCGATTTAAACGTGGCATCTTCAAATCCCATTTTGGTAAGATCAACATTAAGAGCACTCTGATCAAGAATACGGAGTACAATACCCTCTCCATAAAGTGTAGGAAGGCTTGACACACGGAAATCAACGGTCTTTTTCTTTCCAAGACGAAGCTTTATTCTGCCATCCTGGGGGATTCTCCGTTCCGCAATATTTAGCTCTGCAAGAATTTTAAACCTTGAGATAACTGCATTCTTGATGCTCAGAGGAAGATTCATGGCTTTGAAAAGTGCTCCGTCAAGCCTGTATCTTACCTGAATTGATTTTTCAAAAGGTTCAATATGGATATCGCTGATACCGTCATTAATTGCCTTTGTAAGGATACCGTTGACCAGCTTGATGATTGGTGCATCTGACGCCATGAACTCGTCATAATTCTTTGCATCATCATCAGCTACCTCAACCTCATCGGCAGCCTCGGATACCAAAGAACCAAAATCATCCACAGAGGCTATCGGCTGATCATCCTCAACCTCCTCCTCAAAATGGATAAGCTCCTTGTAATCTTCATCGCTGATCTTATAAAAATCCCTGTAAGCCTGTATTATGTCATGTTCTGTGGATACACATACCTTGATCTCTTTTCCACCAACTAAATTCTTGATATCCTCAATTGCATCGGTATCAGTGGGTTCTGTCATGGTGATGACAAACTGATCATCTTTTATTCCTAAAGGAAAAGCCATATGCTCCTTGGCTTTTTCAATCGGAAGAAGGTTGAGCAGTGAAGCTATAGGCTTCATTTCCGAGATTTTAACCACCGGATATCCATAGATTCTGCCCAGAAGATTAACAATGGTCTCAGGATCAATAAACCCCATTGAGAGAAGAATCTTACTCAGCTTGAACCCTGTTTTTTTTTGCTGTTCCTGGGCTGTCTGCAACTGAACACTTGTGATCTGACCCTCTTTGGAAAGAATCTCACCAATACGTGACTTGCCGGCACCGGTTTGATCCTTGATAGTGTTTTTAAGGGCAGTACCCTTTTTCTT
>CAXNND010000215.1:0-4523 GCA_964203105.1 Desulfamplus sp. | reverse complement strand
GTTCTTAAATGCTCATCAGGACACAACAAAAATACAAAAGCACAGTAAAAAATACAGATCAGACAAACAGGAGGTGCAAGCCTGTTCACCAATTTTTTTGCTATTTTGTTTTTGATATCATCAGGAAGGATCATGTCATAATTCCTTGTTGCGGATAGTACACATAAGACTATCGTGGCGAAAGTGCAGAAACATATGTTTTTGAGTTAGCATACTCTTAATTGCTTGATATATTTATATTCTCACAACGATTGTTTAACCCTACTCAAGAATAGCCAGATTTTGATCATGAGTATTACTATACTTCAGGATAACTGTTGCTCCTACCTGATTCTGAGACTCTAATGCATAAAATATATCCTTCTGTTCCGGATTGTTTTGTGCGATAAACCTGAGTCCATTTGTCATCTTTCCATATATAATTGCGTAAGATGGAGAGCCATCTCTTGAATGGACAACCGTGTAGGTTTCAATAACACCTCTGCCTGAAGCCTTATGCACAATATCAACCGGAGGGTTGCCAACCTTGCAATCTTTTTCATCCTCAAGATCATGATATGCAAGATTCTCTGTCCCAGGAGGTTCCGAGCTGTATATTCCTGCTGCGTGTTTGTGCATGAACCATCCGAGCGAGGTTATCATACCATTCCTGACTCTTCCGCTTTCAATGGCATCTGCTAAAGTTGCAACAGCGTGAAGACTATAGTTGTTTCCAGGTCCTCCAAAGAATCCAAGACCTCCGGTAAGAGTAAGATTTCTTGGGTCACTATCTTTAAGGTTGAGCATCTTTTTGGCAATGCTGACAGAAGAGGGAAAACAGCTATAAATATCAAAACAGTCAATGTCGTCAAGGGATAGACTGGAGCGAAGGAGAGCCTTATCAACCGCTGCCTTTAAAGGCAGACTTGAGGTAAAGTCCGACTTTTCGATGAGAAATCGCTGTCGATCCTCTGCATATCCCCCGCCGAGAAACCAGACCGTATTCTTCCCCCTTGGACAGTGATGTTTTGAACTCTCTTCTGCCATCAGAAGTATGGCTGCACCCATATCAACACTGACGAGAGGATTCATCAATTTGGTATAGGGAAATGCGATGAACCTGTTTGATGGTGAGGGGGTGGAAATCTCTTCAACAGTACGTGGGATACGGCTCCATGAGTGCGGATGTGTTGTCCCAACCCTGGTAAAGTTTTCCCACATCTCTCCAATCCTCTTCATGTAAGATGCAAGATCAAGTCCAGACTCTGCCCACAGGGCAGTTTCATAGAGCGGAAAACCGTGAATTGGCAGACTCATTCCATGCCGCTCTTCTGAATCAGTGGCTCCGATAATATCATCACCATCGTAATCTGAAGGGAAACCCTGAAAGAGGCGATTCCCTTCAAGTTGCTTGCTACTGTCCCTTGGGTAGTAAGTCTCGGCACCTGCTATCAGAACACTATCCATCTCTCCTCGGGATATCATTCCAGCAGCCCTGTTAATGAGGGATTGAGGCGAATTGCCTCCAATCCCTGATGTCATTGAAAAACGGGGAGACAGACTCATCCTGTCTGCCAGAAAGCGGTCAGCAGCATCGTAATATATGCTCATCACCTTGACCACCATCACTCCGTCAAGGTTACGCTCTACATCAAATGCTCCTGTCATTTCAAAGGCTTTACAGGATGCTTCTGCCATGAGTCCAATCGGATCTCTTAGCTTCTCATTTGTCTCCTGTTTTGTCTGTGTAACCTGCCCCCATCCTGCCAGCACAATACGTCGATTCATTTTTCTCCATGTTACTAAATCAATATGGGATATAGTTCTCGTCCCCCAAATCTGTTATAATTCAGATGGGGGTTCTTGAGCTTTTACTTTTATAAAAGCTGTTGGTACAGATTCTGATTATCATCTCTTCAAGCACAATAAAGGGGTCTCCATCAGATGAAGACTTGAACCTGTAGTCGATCTCTCCAAGCTCCATCATGATTGAGGCAAGTTCATTAAGCCCAAATCTATCTGATTTTAAAAATGTCTGATAAACAGGATAGACACTTTTAGGATTTGAGGCAATTGTCATATCTGTGGTTCTGTTTTTATTGATGGAACTTTTTTTATCAGCGTCACCTTTTTTCTTCCGTCTGCTTGCCCTGGTGGATTTGGATGCAATCTCTTGTTCGTAGGAGTCTGACTCATCTCCATCATCAAGATGCTCCTCATCTGCTCCCTGTTGCTCTGCCCTGTTGATAAGTTCGTCGCTCCACTGGGCGACAATCCTCTCAAGTTCAGCATCTGCCTTGATTATAAATGGCATGGTGTTTGTGGTAAAGTGCTGATAGTTCTGATTTCCCTGACGCCAGCACGCATTGCCTTTCTGGGCTTCAGTTGCGATAAAGCTCTTAACCACAAAAATTTTACGCATCTGGTTGACGATGGAGGCAAGCAGTTGAAGCGGGTGAAATCCATTGTCACAAAGGGATTTGTAATAAAAAAGTGCTGATTCCAGATTTTTTTGTGCCACTGTATTTGTAAGCTCAAAAATAGGATCCTGTTTACTTCGCCTGACCAGAGAGTGGACATCCTCTATAGTTATACGCTCCCTGTTGCCTATAAACGCTGTGAGCCGTTCAAGGTTATCTTTCAGGGCAGCCGGATCAAATCCTGTCATATCTTTAAGAGACTCAAAAGCATCACCATTAATACCCTTACCTGTTCTGTCAAGCACATCTATCATAGTCAGCCGTAAAAGCTCTTTCTGCTCATCCCTGTCCGCCTTGCCACTTCCCTGGGCAACCGTGCAGTCAATCGCGACTCCTGATGTTTTGATTGCGTTGAACAGAGCACGTCTTTTGTCAGCATTTGAGGCTGTTATCAGAAGGTAGTGATCTTCAGGAAACCCCTTTTCAATCAGATTTTTAAGGCTTTCAAGGTCATTATTAAGAAAACCAGGAGCAGCAGAAGAGCCAGGAGGAGTAAAAACAGGGGCGTTTTTTATGGCAACAACACGTCTTTGTTGAAAAAACGAGTAGGTAGAGATACGCTCAATTATGACAGGCATAACAGCCTCTTCTCCTTCAAGCAGTTCATAGCCTAACTCCTTGAGATTGTCTGGCAGCAAAAACGCAATCACAGTGTCAAAGACCTTTCTGCACAAAAACTCCTCTCCCCAGATAAAGAAGATGGGCGGAATATTTTCAGTGGGCAATGAATTAAGGTAACCACTTAAAAGGTTGTGTTTAATTTCTGCCATGTTTTTTATGACCTTTTACAGATTTAGATTTACCTTCTCTGACACTCTTCTCAAGAGTATTTGTAATAAAACAGCGTTCCTGTTCACCGGTTTTGTTGGCATACATCTTTATTGAGGCTCTATTCACCATGGACAGATAGATAATCATGCAGAGTGCGGCAACAGACATTGATATACCGATTCCCTGAGATACTGAGAGATAGCCCGAAATAAAATCTCCCCTTGGATCTCCTCTGAAGATCTCTATAAAAGCACGGATAAGACCATAAAAAAAGATATAAAACCAGAATGTTATACCATCAATTCGTCTTTTTTTATCAACTGCCAGAAGAAGAAAAACCAGAAGGAAATTTGCGACAGATTCATAAATCTGGGTAGGGTGCAAGCCTATATGAAGCGGTGCCAGAGATGCAGGGTCTTCAAAGGTTACTGCCCATGGAAGCTCACACTGCTCTCCATAGCAGCAGCCGGCAAAAAAGCAGCCGATACGTCCAATTGCATGTCCCAACGCGATTGCAGGGGCAATAATATCGGCAGTTTTACCAAGAGGGAGTCTTTTTTTTTGAATAAACAGAAACGCAGCTACGACTGCTGCTATAAATCCACCGTAAAATACAAGTCCGCCGTTCCATATCTTGAAAACAGATATTGGGTCAGATGCAAATTCCTTAAAATTTACAACTACATATAAAATCCGTGCCCCGATAATTGAAGATATAAGAATCAGAAAAAAAAGATCTGTCATCTCATCTTTTACAATGCCATATCGTTTTGCCCTCTGACCCGCAAAGGTTATTGCCGAAAGAAAACCAAGACCGACAAAAAGTCCGTAGGTGTAAAGAGTCACACTGCCGAACTGGAATAGAACTGGGTGCAAGTTGTTTTATCCTTTTGAATTATTTGGGACTGTAAATATTTCAGATTTCCCATGTTCTTCCAGCCCTCCAAGTGATCCCATTTTATCTGGAACCACAAGACAAATCAGAATACCGCTCATAGGAAATCCATTTTTTATCTGAACAAAAAATTTTTTCTTTTATAGATGAAGCTGGAGGAAATGCCAACAGAAAATTGACCAGGCGTGCTAACCCCAAATGAGAGCAGTTCGTCTTATTAAAAGCCAACCACATTACTGAATTGTTCAGTCTCATCAGAGAGTTGCATAATGGATTACCCCTCCTTCACTGTTTTGATTTTTTTAACCCATTTGACGAGCTGACTATATCCCCTATGAGCAACACTTGCAATTTTTGGGACTGTAAATTTTTAAGTGATCAAGCGACCTGTCTTTCAG
>CAXNND010000214.1:0-4538 GCA_964203105.1 Desulfamplus sp. | reverse complement strand
TGAGGCAACCATGAGTGCCTTACGTCTTGCACGAGGCTTTACAGGTCGGGATATTATTATAAAATTTGATGGCTGCTATCATGGACACGCTGATACACTTCTTGTTGCAGCAGGTTCAGGGGTTGCAACCCTTGGAATTCCAGGAAGCCCTGGTGTTCCTGAATCTCTCATTAAAAATACCCTCTCCATTCAATATAATAATGTTAATGCTTTTGAAGATGTTATGAAGAAAATGGGTGACAAAGTGGCTGCCGTTATTGTAGAGCCTGTTGCCGGAAATATGGGTTTGGTACCACCTGTAAGGGGATTTCTTGAGGCTCTTCGGGAGTTCACATCCAAATATGGTGCTCTGCTTATCTTTGATGAAGTTATGACAGGATTCAGAGTTGATAAGCATTCTGCTCAGGGTCTTTTTAATATCACTCCTGATCTCTCCTGTTTTGGTAAAATTATCGGCGGTGGTCTTCCTGTTGGTGCCTATGGTGGTAAAAGAGAGGTTATGAATTATATTGCACCTGTTGGACCTGTATATCAGGCTGGAACCCTTTCCGGTAATCCTCTTGCAATGGCAGCAGGTATTGCGACTTTAAAAGAGCTAAAAAAAGATGGATTTTATGAGGATTTAGAGAGAAAAACGGATAGACTTGTTAGCGGTCTAAAAAAAGTTGCACAAGAGGCTAATATTGAAGTTACTGCGTGCAATATTGGTTCAATGGGAGGACTTTTTTTTACATCTGGACCCGTAAATAATTTTGATGATGCAAAAAAGAGCAATCTTGAAAGATTTGGTAACTTCTATAGAAAAATGAGAGAAAAGGGCATATATCTTGCCCCTTCTCAATTTGAGGCTTTTTTTGTCTCTTCTGCCCACAGCGATGGGGATATTGATATGACAATTAAATCTGCACAAGAGGTTATGCAGTCTCTTTGAAAGATTTGACAACTTTTCAAAAGTTGTCAAATCTATTTTGTTAAATATGAATGAAAGGTCTTATTTAAGATGGATTTAAAAGGGAATTATATTCCGCTGAATGTGAGAAAAATCCATATAATTGCCGCATGTGGGACAGGTATGGGGGCTTTAGCCTGTATGCTTAAGGATATGGGGTTTGAGGTGACTGGCTCTGATCATAACATATACCCTCCGATGAGTGATTTTTTGCTCGAAAAGGAAATCGTGCTTTCCAGAGGATTTAGCCCCTCAAATCTTGATTATATGCCTGATCTTGTTATTATTGGCAATGCTGTTACTAAAGACAATATTGAAGCTGTAGCGGTAATGGAAAAAAAGCTCCCCTACTGCTCCATGCCTCAGGCTCTGAACCATTTTATTGCAAGAGACAAAAAAATACTGCTTATCACCGGTACACATGGCAAGACCACAACCTCATCTATTCTTGCCCATGTCCTCAATCAAGCCGGACTTGATCCATCCTTTATGATTGGCGGTATTGTCAAGGGCTTTGAGAGCAACTATCGAATTGGCAGAGGCGATTATATAGTAATTGAGGGGGATGAGTATGATACAGCCTTTTTTGACAAGTGTCCAAAATTTATCCACTACTCTCCTGATACAGCAATTATTACCAGTGTTGAATTTGACCATGCCGATATTTTCAGGGATATTGACCACATAAAAGAGACTTTTAGACAACTTGTTGCAAAGATTCCTCAGCAGAGTTTAATAATGGCTTCTGGTGAAGATAATAATATAAGAGATATTATTGATGCTGCTGTATGCAATGTTCAATATTATGGAGAGGTCTATTCTTGCGGTAATACTTTAAACATTACCAAACTTATAAATAGTGCTCCTGTAAATAATGGCTGGTCATACAGTAACCTATCTGTAGAAAATGGTCATACAACTTTTTTAGTGCAAAACAATATCATAAATGGTGTAAAAGCAGATTGTGCAGAACTATTGAAGCAGAATATCCCATCACCACAAACCGATACTCTCCAGATAACGACACCTCTTATGGGCAGACACAATGTGATGAACACACTTGCAGTATTTGGTGTTGCAAAACGTATTGGTATTGATGATGAGACTATTGTAAGGGCACTCAAATCTTTTCCAGGTGTCAGAAGAAGACAGGATATAAGGGGTGTTAAAAGAGGTGTGACAGTAATGGATGATTTTGCTCACCACCCCTCTGCGGTAAGAGAGACTATTTCCGGAGTTAAACCTTTTTTTAAAGAGGGCAGGCTTGTTGCTGTTTTTGAACCAAGAACCAACTCAAGCATGAGAGATATATTCCAGAATGACTATGCCCAGGCTTTTGATGGTGCAGATATTGTCTGTATCAAAAAACCATCCATGCTCTCCAAGGTTCCTGAAAATCAACGGATTAATTCTGAGCAACTTGTTAAAGATATTTTAAAAAGGGGTGTAAGGGCACTCTATTTTGATGATACAGAGAGAATTATCGATTTTATTGCCACAGAGTCGAGATATGGTGATCTGATTCTGATTATGTCCAATGGAGGATTTGATAATATTCACAAGAGGCTTCTTGAAAATCTATAACCTTATAAAAAAAGAAGTGGTGATTAGGTTTGTCATTATTGGTATGTTGCATGCCTTTCTTTATCTTTGGTTAGTTCCGTTTGTGGTTTATCCTAAGTTCGGTCATAATGGTTTTATGTTCATTGTAGTAGTTGCGGTTCTTATATCTGTAGCAACTCTTGGGACGTTGTTTATCGGGAGAAAAAAACAGCATGACCTCAATAGAGTGCCTGATGACGCTGTTAATAGTAATATTTATGCTGCAAAGCATCAGAACGATGCTGAACAATGTAAGAAATCAGGAGAAATATAAATATGATTGAAGAAGATAATATTGAATATGATGACTTGGAGAATGAAACAGGCGATGAATATGAATGCGATGATGATAATGCAGATTATAGTTTAGATGAGTCAGATTATATCTTAACAGGAAATAATGTTCAAAACATAAATATTGGTTTGGATAATAGTCAGAAGATTGAGTGGCAACAATCATTGAGTGTTGATATACCTGAAATTGATGAACTGCAGAAAAGAGTATTTGGGATGCTAAACGGGCTTGTTAATAACAATGTTCAGGAGGATGATATTGTAAAAGACGGTGCTGCCATGGTGTCAGAACTTACTGAATACAGCCGGTATTATTTCAGTAAGGAGGAGGAGTATCTGAGAAGATGCAGTTATCCTGATATTGACTGCCATTCCAAGGAGCATCGTCAGTTTATTAAAAATACCATTAATCTCAGAAGGCAGGTATCTGAGGATAAAAAAAATCTCTCTTATGAGACTGTAAGCAACCTAAGGGATTGGTTGGTCAGCCATATTTGTCAAAAAGATCACTCATACGTTCCCTTTGTCAGAATCAACAACTACGTGGAAGAATGCAGGCTCAGGCGATAATTTCAACCTTATGTTGGGTATCTTTTGCTCTTAACAGAGTGAGGATTTGATAATTGTCTAAAAATTGTCAAATCTGTTTGGTTAAACATGTTCGATGAAGTATATTCGGTGAATTATTAAATTCTTAGAATTGCTGAACTTATGGAGATTGTAAAATAAAATGAAGCCGGTTGTTGCCCTTGTGGGACGTCCCAATGTTGGTAAGTCCACCCTTTTCAACAGAATTACTCGATCTAAAAAAGCATTGGTCGATGATCACCCTGGCGTTACCCGTGACAGACATTACGCAGATGCTGTGTGGAATGAAAAAGAGTTTACGCTTGTTGATACTGGAGGATTTCTACTCTCTGATGATGATATGTTTGCAGCCGAAATACGCCAGCATGTTGAAATTGCAGTCAACGAGGCAGATTTTGTTGTATTTGTGTTAGATGGAAGGGCGGGGGTTTCGCCTTTTGACCGTGACCTTGCAGATATTTTGCGGCGTGCTAAAAAACCGGTATTTTATCTGATAAATAAAATTGAGAATCCGAGTCAGCATCTCAATATCCCTGAATTTTACTCGCTTGGTATTGATAAGTTTTATCCTGTCTCTGCAGAACATGGACTGGGAATTAATGACTTTCTTGATCAGATAGTCGCAATTTTTCCAGATTATGAACCAGATATAGCTGTTGATGATGATAAAGAGATTTGCATTGCTGTTGCCGGGCGACCCAATGTTGGTAAATCCTCTCTTATCAATAAACTCTTTGGGGAAGATCGTCTGATGGTAAGTGAACATGCTGGCACTACAAGGGATTCTGTGGAGTTGGCTATTGAACATGAGGGAACGCGTTTTAAACTTATAGATACAGCAGGCATAAGGCGTAAGGGGAAGGTAACAGAAAAAATTGAAAAATTCTCAATTATTAAATCCTTGCAAAGTTTAGATGAATGTGATGTTGCCCTGATTCTCATTGATGCAAGTGAGGGGGTTACAGATCAGGATATAACCATTGCTGGATATGCTCAGGACAGAGGTTGTGGAGCTATGTTTCTGTTCAATAAATGGGATGTTGTTGATACTGATGAGAAAGATCAGAAGAAGTTCATGGATGAGCTTCGTATGCAGTCAAAATTT
>CAXNND010000213.1:0-4542 GCA_964203105.1 Desulfamplus sp. | reverse complement strand
AAAGATTCTGACCTAAACCATGACGGTTTGCCAAATCGCAAATTCTTTCCATTGACTGTAGCTTCAACTCCCATACCGCTGTGTGCCCTGAAATCAGTCGGGTCATACAGCGTCAGATTCTTTTGTTCAGCAAAATTTACAATAGCCTTTCCAATCGGATGTTCAGAGCCTCGTTCAATTGATGCAGCATAGGTTATTAGCTCCTCCTCAGACAGTTGTGAACCATTTATTGTATTAAAATTTGCATCTCTATCTATATTGCTCGCTATAGTCTCTGTTGGAATAATATCTTTTACTACCGGCTTTCCCATAGTAATTGTGCCGGTTTTATCCAGCACAATGATTTGAAGTTTTGCTGCCTTTTCAAGTGCCTCACTTCTTCGGAACAAAATTCCGTTTTCAGCACCCTTGCCTGTTCCAGCCATTATGGCTGTGGGAGTTGCAAGTCCCATCGCACATGGACAGGCAATCACTAAAACCGCAACCATCCGGATCATGGCAGTGACAAATTCACCTGTTACTGTGAACCAGATTCCAAAGGTGATAAGTGCAATAACCATTACAGCAGGAACAAACACCGCTGCAACCCTGTCCGCCAACGCCTGAATGGGTGCTCTGCTCCCTTGAGCCTCCTGAACCAAACGAATTATCTGGGCAAGAGCAGTATCCTTGCCAACATGGGTTGCCCGAAACTTGAGAAGTCCATGACCATTAATCGTACCACCGGTCACCTTGTCACCTTTCAGTTTGTCAATGGGTATGGACTCTCCTGTCAGCATTGATTCATCAACTGTGGAGTTACCATCAACAATAACACCATCAACAGGAATACGTTCGCCGGGACGAATAACCACAATATTGTCTATCTGAAGTTCTGATATAGTCACCTCTTTTTCGTAAGGTGATAAAGAACCATAACCATCAATTATTGTGGCGGTTTTTGGTTGCAGTGCCATAAGTTTTTTTATTGCAGCACCTGTCTTGCCCTTGGTTCGTGCCTCCAGGAGTTTCCCGAGTTTTATAAGGGTGATAATCAGGGCTGATGTCTCAAAATAGACATGATGGGAGTTTGCAAAAGATGTGGCAGTGGCTGTTTCAGCATCTGCAAAGAGTGTAAAAAGGGGTAATGAAATAATGGCTATCGAATAGAAATAGGCAACTGAAGAGCCACAAGCAATAAGCACATCCATGTTGGCACTTTTGCTTTTAAGGCTTTTGAAAGCTCCAACATAGTAATCCCAGCCGGTGTAGAACTGAACAGGAGTAGCGAGAAAAAAAAAGAGCCAGTTGACCCATGTTTCATGACTCCAGTGCCCTGTCAGCCCAAAGTCGCGGGACATGCTAAAAACAAACAGGGGAAAAGCAAACACTGCCCCTGTGATAAATTTTCTGGTCTGATTGAGTATTTCGGTTTCTCTCTGGATTTGAACTTCTCTTTGTGCCTCATCGTTCTGCGATTCACCATTATATGATGCAACCACTTTAAAGCCAAGATCATGGATTTTTCCAACAATGGTCCCAAGGTCAATCTGTTCAGGTGCAAAGGAGATAACTGCCTGTTCAACTGCAAAATTGACATCAGCCCTTTTTACACCCTTAAGGTTAGCAACATTTTTTTGGATATTTGCAGCACAGTTGACGCAGTTCATGCCGGTAATGGGTAGGGTTATTGTTTTTTCGTTCATTTACTGTTCCGATATTTTTTGCTAACCATTGTTGCCAATGAGTAACAAATAGATACTCGATTATTTGAGTAATAATGAGCCTTGCCCCCTTCCATTCTTGGGGAAAGGTGCCGGAGGCAAGTTGATTTAAAGAACAATATCCTCAAGAAGCCTGTTTTTAATATGTTTGACAACAGGCTTGATAAATCCATCCAGAGTCATCCCCATTGTGACATTGCCATCAAGAGTTCTGACAGATAGAGTTAAAGATTCCCGCTCTTTGTCTCCAATTGTAATTATAAGAGGAGTGTAATTAACCTGAGCATCTCTGATCTTCTTTTTCAGACTCTCTGTTCTGGTATCCACCTCGCATCTTATACCATGTTCTGACATCTGACTGCTGACAGCATGTGCATATGGGGAAAGTTCATCGTTTATAGGAAGAATTACCGCCTGAACAGGTGCAAGCCAAAGAGGAAATTTTCCGGCAAAGTGCTCAACTAAAATCCCGAAAAATCTCTCAATCGAGCCGTAAATAACACGGTGAATCATAATAGGACGGTGCTTTTCATTATCAGCGCCTTTATACCAGAGGTCAAACCGCTCAGGCAGAGCCATGTCAAGCTGAACAGTTCCACACTGCCATGTTCTTCCCAAGGCATCTTTTATGTGAATGTCAATTTTTGGTCCGTAAAACGCCCCGTCTCCCTCGTTGATAACATAATCTTTGCCATATTTGTTCATGGCATTTTTAAGCCCATTGGTTGCAGCTTCCCACTGTGCATCAGAACCGATTGATTTTTTGGGGCGAGTTGACAGCTCTAAATGAAATCCAAGACCAAATCTGCTGTAAATCCTGTTGACAAGTTGCAGTACACCAAGAATCTCGCCTTCAATCTGCTCGGGTGTCATAAAGATATGGGCATCATCCTGATGAAATGCACGTACTCTAAAAAGACCTGAAAGAGCACCAGACTTCTCATGCCTGTGGACAAGTCCAATCTCTCCGGCTCTTAACGGTAAATCACGATAAGAGTATGAGCCTGTTTTGTAAAGAATCATACCTCCTGGGCAGTTCATCGGTTTAATGGCATACTCCTCTTCATCAACCACTGAGGTGTACATGTTTTCTCTGTAGTTTTCCCAATGACCACTCTGTTCCCAGAGATGCCGACTTAACATTACAGGTGTTTTTGTCTCAACATAACCTGCCCGTTTATGCTCTTCACGCCAATATTCGAGAAGAACATTCCACATCTCCATACCTTTGGCATGGAAAAATGGCATACCAGCAGCCTCTTGATGAAAACTGTAAAGGTCAAGTTTAGTGCCAATTTTTCTGTGATCTCTCTTTTTTGCCTCTTCAATCAGGTGAAGATATGCGTTCAAATCTTTTTTATCAAAAAATGCTGTGCCATAGAGTCTCTGAAGCTGTGCTTTGGACTGATCTGCTCTCCAGTATGCACCAGAGGTCTTCATCAGCTTGATCCCCTTTATCATGCCAGTGTTGGGAATATGCGGTCCTCGACAGAGATCTGTAAATCCACCTTGCTGGTAGAGTGAAAGTTCATGGTCCCTATTGTTATTTGCATTATGCTCTATATTCTGGTTTGTATTTTGCTCTCTATTTGGGCTTATCTTTTGACCAGCTTGACTGTTCGTAAGTTCGTTTATCAACTCTGTTTTATATGGATTACCCTTGAATATCTCCAATGCCTGTTCTGTTGTCACCACTTTGCGTTCAAAAGTCTTTTTTGCCTTGATGATATTGTTCATCTCTGCTTCAATTGCTGGAAAATCCTCTTCAGAGACAGGCTTCATGTCAATATCGTAATAAAATCCATCTTCAACAACAGGACCAATTGTGAGAAGTGCATCTGGATATAGATTCTGAACAGCCTCTGCCATTACATGGGCAGCACTGTGACGAAGTATCTCAAGAGCCTCTTTATCTTTTGTTGTTATAAGTTGTAGTGAACAATCTTCTTTGATTTTCTGATTCAAATCAAGACGTTTGCCATCAATTTCCATTGCAACACAGTTTCTGGCAAATCCCTCAGAAATGGAGATAGCGACATCCATTCCTGTAGGGTATGATTCAAAAGCCTTTATACTATTATCGGGAAGTGTTATATTAACCATCGAGCCATTATTCATTATCTATTATCCATTATTTATTTTAAGTTATTATCAAATTTAACTGTTGGTTATTAGTCAGTTTAACTATTTTAAAAGTTTATAAAAACTGATAAAAGTTCACAAAAATTGAAAGATTAAGGCAACAGCCTGAAACGGTCAAGAAAAAAAATGATTGAATATACCCTGATCAGCTCTAATGAAGAGCTAAAGAACCAGTGCAGACATCTTGAAACACACGAACAGATTGCAATGGATCTTGAAGCAGACTCCATGCACCATTTTAAAGAGAGGGTCTGCCTGATTCAATTGGCTGATCCAGAAAAGCATTACCTGATTGACCCTTTAACCATTACTGATTTTTCCCCGCTGCAACCTGTCTGTGCAAATCCTGATATAATCAAGATTTTTCATGGTGCAGATTTTGATATCAGAAGCCTTGACAGGGACTTTGATATTAAAATCCGTAATCTTTTTGACACTGAAATTGCATGTAGGTTTCTTGGAATCCAGAAACGGAGTCTTGCAGCACTTTTGAAAAAACACTTTAACCTGAATTTAGACAAGCGTTTTCAGAAAACCGACTGGTCACAGCGTCCCCTTTCAAAACAGATGATCGAATACAGCCTCAACGATGTTGCATATCTTATAGACCTTGCCCAAATACTGAAAAAAAAGCTGATTGACGCAGGCAGGTTCTCATGGGCAATGGAGGAGTTTGAACTTCAAACAGAGGTTCGTT
>CAXNND010000212.1:0-4544 GCA_964203105.1 Desulfamplus sp. | reverse complement strand
CAGAAGAGTGGATTTACTATTATCACATTTTAGATAGAGCTATCTTCTATCTCATCAGTTTTAAATTAGCCTAAAATATAACATAGTTATTTACGAGCTTAAAATATGGGTTCAAGCTTTTGAACCCATATTTTTTTATATCACAAGTTAGATACTATTGGGTATAAACTTTAAAGATTATGCTTTCCAGAATCCATGAAGATTGCAGAATTCTCTTGCTGTCACATTCTGGGCATCAGTGAGGAATGTGGCTTGGGGTGCATCACCAGGTTTGAGAAATTTCCTGTAAACCATACCATCTGCATCAAGCTCGATCCACTCGATCAGATGTTTCTCCTCCATTGGATGTGCAACACTTCCAACTTTGACAAGGTAGCCACCCTCAATCTTTTCAACCACTGGAACATGCTTTTCCTTTGCAGCATCAACACTGTTCTCTGTCACTACCGTCATTGACTGGTTGCAGCAGCTCATCAGGGCTGGTGACGCATGAAGAACCTCTACGATGTTTCCACATTTCTCACATTTGTAGATTCCAAGTTTTTGTGCCATTTAATTGTCTCCTTTTATTCGTTTATGTATATCCATTAATACTTCCGAAAACTCAACTTTTAGATTTGGTCTTTACCGTAGCGTGCGGGTGAATACTAATAATTTTCTCCAAGAAGCTCAAAGTGTGCCTGGGCATGGGCACATGCCGGACACTCACCTGGAGCATGGTCACCTTCATGCAGATAACCACAGTTTCTGCATCTCCATGTAACAGATTTGCTCCGTTTGAATACAGTGCCATTTTCAATATTTGCCTTGAGTGCCAAAAATCTCTTTTCGTGCTGTTTTTCTGCAACGGCAATAGCCATAAAAATATCTGCAATCTTGTCAAATCCCTCTTCACGAGCCTTTGCCGCAAATTCAGGATACATTACTGTCTGCTCATGGTGCTCGCCTGCGGCAGAAGCTGCAAGATTATCTTTGGTCGTCCCGATTGTTCCGGCAGGAAAAGCTGCTGTTATTTCCAGATCCTGACCGCTTTCCAGCAATTTGAACAGCCGTTTTGCATGCTCTTTTTCCTGATTTGCTGTCTCTTCAAAAATATCAGCCATCTGCACAAAACCCTCATTTTTTGCCTTGCTTGCAAAATAGGTGTAGCGGTTTCTTGCCTGTGACTCTCCTGCAAATGCTTTTAATATGTTTTTTTCTGTCTCGCTTCCTTTAAGTGTTGCCATTTTGCTTTTACTCTCCTTTTATTTTTTGAACAATTTTGTTAAAATCAGTTGTATCACCTATCATAATACAACCCACTATATTTCCACTATTGTCTTTGACTATTTTTCTGTAAACTGATTCTGTTGAAAATATATCTGCATCCATCTTATCCTCAACGTCTATCTCTCCTGCTGATGCAAGTGATATGCCAGCAATCTTGAGAATATTTGATTGTGGAATGTTTTTATAGGTTTCACTGCCTCCTGACATATTAATTCCGGCTACTCTTCCCTGCTCCATCGCCTCTGTCCATATACAGAAATTGATACCCTGATACTCTGCCACATCTCCTGCTGCATATATTGATGGAATTGATGTTTCCATCCGTTCATTGACCAGAATCCCCTTGTCGGTTTTGATCCCTGAATTTAGGATTAATGATAAATCAGGACGTACGCCGGCAGAAAAAAGAAGTGTATCTGCTTTTATTATATCTCCTGATTTTAGTTTAACCCCTGTCACCTGAGGTTTTAACTTTAAACCTTTAAGAATTGATGCAAGTTTTTGAGCGTTCTCGGAGATTTCTCCAATAATCTCCTCTGTCGACTCTCCCAACCTGAAGACAAATCCCATTTTTTCAAGGAAAAGCTGAAGAAGTTTTGCCCCTTGATAATCCAGTTGTCGTGGAAGAAGCCTGTCACAGGATTCAACCACTGTGACCTTTACGCCTGCATGAATCATTGCAGCAGCAGCCTCAAGCCCTAAAAGTCCACCACCAATGGCTACTACCTCTTTGGTATTACCACGCTCTATTCGTATTTCCTTTATAATAATTTTTGCATCATCTACAGTTCTCAGAGATACGACACCTCCCTGATCAGTGCCCTTTATTGGCGGAATAAAGGATTTGCTCCCAACAGCCAGTAAAAGAGAGTCAAAATCAAACATATCAATCGGCTGACTCATATCTTCATTATAAGATTTTTTTATATGGTCTCCATTCTTGACAAACGCTTTTTTCCCCTGAAAATCAATTCGCTCAATTTCAATGCCTCTTATAAGCCTGATGTTGTGTTTGTCGTGCCACTCCTGATTTTTGATAACCAGATCATCTTCAAAAATTTTATCACATATAAAATCTGGTAGCCTTATGCGGCTATATAAAGGAAGAGACTCCTTTGTAAGCAGGATAATTTCACCCTCTGCATCACGCTTTCTTATCTGTTCTGCTGCGGTTGTACCTGCAATTCCATTGCCAATTATAAGATACCTTTTCATACTGATGCTCCTTGAATTTTTATGAATGGCTAATCTGTTTATCCATTATAATATGATCGGATGCTTTAAATGTGTTTTCTCAAGTTCCATCTGCTCCCACATCTGTTTGATAGCCCTTATCTCCTTTTCAATACTCGTAAAACGTTCGACAATTTCCGGATCAAAATGTATTCCAGCCATATTTTTTATCTCCTCAATTGCCTTTTGAGCACTCCATGCATCTTTGTAGGGTCGTTTCACGGTAAGTGCATCAAAAACGTCAGCCACAGCCACTATTCTTGCGGATTCGGGAATTTCTGTCCCCTTGATTCGTCTGGGATAACCCGTACCATCCCATTTTTCATGGTGAAACATAGCGACATCAGAAGCCATCCTGAACAAGGGGGTATTGGATTTTGAAAGGATACTGTGCCCAATCTCTGGGTGGGTTTTCATAATGTTCCACTCACTATCAGAGAGGGGACCAGTTTTTTTTAGAACATCATCAGGGATACCAATTTTCCCGATATCATGCATCGGTGCTGCAAGTTCAAGCATCTGGGACTTTTCGACACTCCAGCCTATACAACATGATATTGCAGAGCAGTATGCAGCCATTCTCCATATATGCATACCTGTATTACTATCATTGTAGTCTCCAGCCTCTCCGAGCATGAAGATAGCAGAACGCTGAACCGCTTCAAGTTCTGATGTACGCTCAATAACCCTCTTTTCACACACCATACGCTGATCATGCAGTGCAAGATGAGTTGCCACCCTTGAAAGCACCACCACCTTTGAGATGGGTTTGGTAATATAATCAACTCCCCCCACTTCAAATCCACGGCTCTCATTTATTGAATCTGCCATGGCAGTAATAAATATGACTGGTATATTTGCTGTAGTTTTATCTGCCTTTAACCTTTTACAGGCTTCATAACCATCCATCTCTGGCATCATTATATCCATCAGAATAATATCAGGCATAATTTTCCTTGTAACCTCGAGGGCATTAACCCCGTTAATTGCAAAAGAGAGCTGATACTCATCTGAAAGTATATGACGCATTAGCTGGAGATTATTAGGTTCATCGTCAACAACCAATATACGCCATCTATGATCTTTCATATTACCCTCTAAAATGCTCTTTTTTGATATCAAGCTGTTTCATTTTATTGTAAAGGCCTCTTGGATGGATACCAGCAATGTTGGCAGCCTGACCAACCCGACCATTAACCTTTTTAAGGAGCATTTCAATGTAAATACGCTCAACATTGCTTAATACCTCTGCGGTCACCTGTGGCAAGGTTTTATTTACCCATGATGCTGTATTGAATATCTGATTTTCAATGGAAAGTTGATTATGCTGTGTTCCTGCGGGGTTAAAGATGCTTTCAGGAAGATCATCAGGTTTGATGTTTTCTGTTCTGCAAAGGAGCATGGCACGTTCTATAACATTCATAAGCTCTCTTACATTACCTGGCCAGTCGTACTGGCTCATAAGTTGTACAGCCTCCTCTGATATTCCGATAACCTCTCTGCCGATTTTTTTACGGTAATACGAGATAAAGTTTCGGATAAGCCCCGGTATATCCTCCCTTCTTCGGCAAAGAGGTGGAATTGTAAGCGATACAACGCTGATTCTGTAAAAGAGATCCCTTCTGAATCTGCCAAACTCAATTTCTTTTTCAAGGTCCTTATTGGTAGCTGCTATCACTCTAACATCCACCCAGATTGGCTCTTCTCCACCAATAGGAACAAATTCATAATCTTGAAGCACTCTTAACAGTTTTGTCTGTAAATGGAGCGGCATATCTCCGATTTCGTCCAAAAAAATTGTACCGTTATGGGCAAGTTCAAAAGCTCCTCGCCGTGCACGTATGGCACCGGTAAATGCACCCTGCTCGTGTCCGAAAAGCTCTGTTTCAAGAAGTTGCTCAGGAAGAGCTGCGGTATTTACAGCTATAAATGGTCCATTAGACCTTGGTCCCTCGGCGTGTATAGCCTTTGCAAGATGTTCCTTTCCCACACCGGTTTCACCTAAAATAAGAAGAGTTGCACTGCTGTTTACAACCTGCTGC
>CAXNND010000211.1:0-4550 GCA_964203105.1 Desulfamplus sp. | reverse complement strand
CGGCTTTAACATTTAGATTAATATCACTCAATGCCCATACATTATCCTTGTCATCCCCATATTTAAAAAAAACCTTGTCAAATCTGATCATCATGCTGATTTGAGCTGTTTCTGAGGATTCGGCTGTGTTAGCTGATGATTGACAAGTTTCAGATTTTTGCTCAATCACATCATAAATACGGGTTACAGCGGCAAGCCCCTCCTGAACGGTGTTGTTTAGATTGGTCAATTTTTTAACAGGATCATAGAGCATCATTACTGCTGTCAGAAACGAGAAAAAGGTTCCTGTTGTTGATGCTCCACTGATCACCCTTGAACCGCCGAACCAGATTATAAATGCAATGCCAACTCCACCTAAAAACTCCATGATCGGGGAAGATAGAGATTTTGCAACCACAGATTTCATCTCAAGCCTGAACATACGGTCACTTTTTTCCCTGAATCTTCTCTTCTCGTAAGACTCCATTGTGAATATTTTAACCACTTTGACACCGGAAAATGTCTCATGCAGAAATACGTTTAGATCAGCCATTGCCTCCTGACATCCGGTGCTGAAACGGCGAACTCGTCTGCCAAAAGCGACAATCGGATAAAAAGCTGCCGGAAGAATCAAAAAAGCCCACACGGCAAGTTTCCAGTCCATGTAGAAAATTACGCACGTCAGACCAATTGCAGTAAAAAAATCACGCAGCAGGCTTGTCACGGCTGTTGAGACCATCCCCTTTATAATATTAACATCATTGGTGATTCTTGACATCAGTGTGCCAGTCTTCTCCTGATGAAAGTAGGCAAGAGGCAGCTCAATGATCCGTTGATACAGTAAATTTCTGAATGATTTGATAACCTGCTCTCCCACATAACTCATCAAGTAGTGCTGCCCATAGGTTGCAAGCCCCTTTAAGAGAAATACAACAATGGCTGCAACTGGAATAAAAAGGAGACCTGCTCTGTCCTTGTTGACAAAAATATCATCAAGCATCGGTTTTACAAGATAGGCAGATGCAGCAGTTGAGCCGGCAACTACAACCATGCAGAGCATTGCAAAAAATAGCTTCTGCCAGTGCTTTCCGATAATATGTAGCAGAGCTTTATAACGCTCTTTGTGTTCTACTCCTGATATGTCAAATATGTTAAAAATCAAATTTTTCATAAAAGCTGTTTTATGTGGGTTTTTCCAGCAGAGGTATCTATTGTCAATAAAAATTATGGTCATTGTAATGTAAACGTATTGTCAATATATCAAAAATGTGAGACCATACTTTAATATGAAAAAGAGCACAATACTATTTTTATTTTTGAATCTTTACAGTTTAGTGTGGCGATTGGCACTTCCGATTCTCAGAAAAAATGCCAGATTACGTGAAGGTATAAAAGAGAGAACATCGTCTGACCATTTTGATAGAGCTGATATCTGGATACAGGGTGCTTCGGCAGGCGAGTGTAATCTTGCTGTTCAGATTGCAAAGAGATTATCCAATGCGTCTGCTGTAAAAAACAGAGCCTTCGCTTCTACTATATCCCCTACCTCTGACCATTCAAAACCAATTTTACTCACATCAACCACCTCTCAAGGAGTTGGGTTGCTGTCCCAAAATCTTTCTGCGATAACATCTATTAAGATAACGTGGTTTCCATTTGACATACCTGGTTTAATGGAACGAGTTGTCTGCAAAGTAAAACCATCTCTAATTGTGCTTCTTGAAACTGAGCTGTGGCCATCACTTATCTTTGCCGCAAAAAAACATGGAGTTAAAGTGATTGTCATAAATGGAAGGATGTCAAAAAAAAGCCACAAAAACTACCTTAAAACAAGGTGGCTATGGAGTGAACTTCAGCCTGACACTGTTCTTGCAACCACACAGATAGATGCTCAAAGGTTCAAAGATATTTTTCCATGCTCAACAGTTGATGTGATGCCAAACATGAAATTTGACAGCATACTTTCCGACTCTTTAAGATCAAATATACCCCCCACCTCAACATCAAGATTAACATCAACCCCGTTTTCCAAAATATTCACCACCTCTTCCAAAACATTAATATTACCAACCGATATTCCATTTTCCATCTTTGCCTCTGTCAGGAAAGAGGAGGAGGAGGAGGTTATCGCCATTCTTGACCAGATACTTGAAAAATTCCCAAATCAGTTGGTGGGACTCTTTCCAAGGCATATGCACAGAGTTCAATTCTGGAAAAAGGCACTGACAGATAAGAATCACAAATGGATACTCAGATCAGAGATAAAGAGCTGGTACACAGATAAAACTGAGAATTGCACAAATCCAATGGACAATCTAACTGAAACCCTATCGCCGGCAACTGTTATTTTATGGGACATATTCGGAGATCTGAAAAATGCCTATGCGATTGCAACGGTCGCATTTGTGGGGGGAAGCCTAAAGCCGTTGGGGGGACATAATTTTATTGAACCGCTGATTTCTGGAGTTGCTACAGTAACAGGTCCTTTTACTGATGATTTTGCATGGGTTGGAGAAGAGATATTTATTAGTAACATAGTTAAAAAAGCAAATAACAGGGATCAGGTAACAGATTTTATTGTTTCAAGTTTGAACAATCCTCCTGACAGAGGAGATATCATTACAAAGTGCCTTAACTATATTGAAAACAAAAATGGAGGCACACAAATTGCCTTCAACATAATAACCAACTATCTATAAACCATAGATGTGAAAATATGGATACATAAAAATATGTCACATAACAGCACTAAACAGGTAATAAGGAAACGGGCAGGGGAGCATCAGCGTTATGCCTCGGGATTTAAATATCAGCAAGATTCAAAATATTTTGCCCAGATAGCCGATAACCTTAATGATGAAGGTAGAAAGGAGCTTTATGGGCTTGGTGCACAGGATATTGAATCTGCACACAGTGGGATATATTTCAGTGCTGAAAAGTCGATTTTTTATAAAATCAACTACATGTCAAGGCTGATATCAAGAGTGCTTGCACCTCTTGACTCTTTTTCATGTAATGATAGCGACATCCTCTATAAAAATGCAAAAAAAATCAAATGGGAGCTTCTCATCTCCCGAAAGACTACCTTCTCGATTATCTCCAATGTGTCAGACAGCACTATCGATCACTCCCAGTTTGCTGCGTTGCGTCTCAAGGATGCCATTGTTGACTACTTCAGGGAGAGAACCGGCAAACGTCCAAATGTTGACACCCTAAACCCCGATATCATCATAAACCTCCATATCAGAAACAACATGGCAGATATCAGCGTGGATGCATCAGGTGGTGCTTTGCACAAGCGGGGCTACAGGGAAGAGTCAGTTTCAGCCCCTATGCAGGAGACGATAGCCGCTGCCATTATTCGCTTCTCCGAGTGGGATGGAACAGTCCCTATTTATGACCCCATGTGCGGCTCCGGTACTTTGCTGTGCGAGGCTCTTATGCACCAATGCAATATTCCTGCTGGAATTTTCAGGGAGAAATTTGGATTTCAGATGCTTCCTGATTATAACCCCGAGCTTTGGCAGCAGGTGAGGCAAGAGGCTGATGCCAAAATAAAGGAGATTTCTCCCAACCTTATTGCAGGCAGTGACATATCCAAAGAGTCTGTAAATGCAGCTAAAACCAACCTCATGGGTCTCCATTATGGGAATAATGTCTCTATAAAACAGATGGATTTTAACGATATTCCATCTATTGAAAATAGCGTTATTGTTGCCAATCCACCCTATGGGATACGTATGGGAAAGGATCAGGATTTAAAGGTGTTTCATAAAACATTAGGGGATTTTCTCAAACAGAGATGCAAAGGTTCCCGGGCATTTATCTATTTTGGCGATCCTGAATACACGAAACAGATGGGTCTTAAAGCCACATGGAAAATAGATTTAAAGGCGGGTGGATTAGATGGAAAACTTGTGAAATACGAGATGTATTAGGCAATCAATATACATTTAATTCAAATCCTCTGGTTTGACCATAAAAAGACGGTCAAGATGGAGCAGGCTGTCATACCTGTAAATGTAGAACCCCATGGAGAGCCAGATAATATCCCGTCCAACAGTAAGCCAGGATACCGGATCTCCTACATTCTGAAAGCAGCCACAGTCAATTGGGGTTTTCTTTATAAGGACAATAATAACGGCGATGGTGAATACTCCGAGTAAACCGCAAATAATTGATGCAGATGCTCTTACACGCACTCCTGCCATCAGACAGACTCCACTTACAAGCTCAATCCACGGTAAAAAAACAGCCGTTGGGTTTACAAGCCAGTATGGCACTATCAGATATGACGCAATGTTGTCTGAAAATTCTTCTGGAAAATTTATCTTGTGCAGACTTGCATAAATAAATATCCCTCCGATGTAAAACCGGACAAGCAGTGCCATCAACGGGTGTTTAATCCAGAAGTTCATAAATCCTATCAAGACGCTCCTCAACTAAATAAATACGTTCGTGGTCGTGATTGAAAAATTTTCTTGCCACATCCTCATCATAGAGACGGCTAAAGCTCCTTCCGTAGATTACAAGCGGACGTTCCGGATCTTCATTTGCAAAATTCATGGTGT
>CAXNND010000210.1:0-4561 GCA_964203105.1 Desulfamplus sp. | reverse complement strand
GCTGACTGTAAAGGCTTCTAAAATTGCAGGACTTGCGGATATTGTTCTTATTGAAGAGCCTCAGGCTGCATTTTATTCATGGATCGACTGTTCAGGAGATAAATGGCGGCAGAGTGTTAAAAAAGGGGATATTGTTCTTGTTTGTGATATTGGCGGTGGAACCAGTGACTTCAGCCTTATTAAGATCACTGAGGGTGAAAAGGGGATACTTGAATTACAAAGGGTTGCTGTTGGAGACCATCTGCTTGTTGGTGGGGACAATATTGATTTTGCACTATCATATTTTATGGCTGCTAAATTGAAGGAGAAAAACAGAAAATTAGACGCGTGGCAGATGCGTGGCCTTGTCCACTCATGTCGAAAGGCAAAAGAGAATCTTTTTGGGATTGACGCTACAGATGAGTATCAGATAACTATTCTGGGAAGAGGTTCGGGTCTTATTAAAGGTACGATCAAGCAAAATATTTCTCTCCAAGATGTTGAGAAAATAGTTCTTGATGGTTTTTTCCCTGTATGCGATCTAAACGATAAACCCAAATCATCGAACGTGTCAGGAATTAAGGAGTTCGGTCTTTCTTACCAGGCAGATCCTGCCATTACTCGCCATCTTGCCAAATTTCTTTCAACTCACCTTGATGATATGGGCAAGCCGATGCTTCCAACAGCAGTAGTTTTTAATGGCGGTGTAATGAAATCCCCCCTGATTAGAAATCGTGTCATTGAGATATTGCAAAAATGGCATGATAAATGTGTAATATTACCAGATTTGCAAAATGGTGAGAATATAGGTATTCGTGAAATTGAAGCAGTAGATTTTGATCTTTCAGTCGCTCGTGGTGCTGCATATTATGGGCAGGCTCTACGTGGAGAGGGTATTAAAATAAGAGGTGGGCTTGGAAAATCATACTACATGGCAATTGAAGCCTCAATGCCCACCGTTCCGGGAATCCCTATCCCCACAAGAGCACTTTGTATCGCCCCCTTTGGTATGGAAGAGGGTAGTCATGCTGACTGCCGAGACAGGCTGTTCAATCTTGTAGTTGGTGAAAATGTCAAGTTTGATATTATGACCTCATCTACAAGACATGAAGATGTCGTTGGTAGCGTAGTGGATGGCTGGGAAGATATGGACATTGTGGAGCTTACCTCAATTGAAACATTACTTGAAGGGAGTAATGAAGGGTTTATTCCGATTACATTTGAGGTCAAAGTCACGGAAATTGGGACTCTTGAATTTTGGGCATGTTCAAGAGATGATGATAGAAAATGGCGGTTAGAGCTGAATGTAAGACCAAAATAGTAATTGGAGATTAGTTTGGATTTTCAGGATAAGCGGTATGTTGTTGGAATTGATCTTGGTACAACAAACTCGGCAGTATCATATATAGATATGAGTATTGTAGGAGGAGAAAGCCATTCACCCCATCAGATAACCAGAGCAATTAAGACATTTAAAATCCCCCAGTTAACTGGAGCAGGTGAGTTTTTAGCTGTTTCGGTTCTACCCTCCTTTCTTTATATTCCAGGCGAATATGACATATCAAAAGAATCTATACTCCATCCATGGAAGCGTGAAAAAGATATATTTGCGGGAATTTTTGCACGCGAACATGGTGCACAGATCCCCGCAAGGCTTGTCTCGTCTGCAAAAAGCTGGTTATGCCATGCACATGCTGACCGTCAGGCAAAAATATTACCATGGGGATCAGAAAGTGTTGACAAGATATCGCCTGTTACAGCAACAGCAGAGTATCTAAGACACATCAGAAAGGCTTGGAACCACTCTGTAAAAGATGAGGATGAGTTTCTTGAAAATCAATATGTTGTAATCACAGTACCAGCTTCCTTTGATGAGGCAGCAAGAGAATTTACTTTAGAAGCTGCACATGAAGCAGGTTTTGACCAGCAACTTACCCTGCTTGAAGAGCCTCTTGCCGCATTTTACAGTTGGCTTGTTCAGCATGAGCATGACTGGCAGGAGCATGTTAAGCCAGATGATCTGATCCTGGTCTGCGATGTTGGTGGAGGAACCACTGACTTTACACTGATATCTCTTAAAGAGGCAGAAGGGAGTCCCCGTTTTGAAAGGCTTGCTGTGGGAGATCATCTTATTTTGGGTGGTGATAATATTGATCTTGCACTGGCACGGTTTGTTGAATCAAAATTTCCTAAAAAAAATCAATTGACTGCTGATAAATGGAAAACATTGTCTCATAAATGCAGGGCTGCCAAAGAACAAATGTTAAATAGCAGCGATTCCAATGTGCTGAATAGCGTCAGAATTACACTCAAAGGTGAGGGTAGCTCTTTGATTGCAGGGACATTGGCAGCAGATTTGACAAGGGATGAACTTGAACAGATATTATGCAACGGTTTTTTCCCTGATGTTGAACCTTCAAAAGATGAGTCTAAGAAAACTGGCAAGGCAATTGCCGAATTTGGGCTTCCCTATGAACAAGAAGCAGCAATCACACGTCATATTGGATGGTTTTTAGAAAAACAGAGGGAGAGCATTAAACAGAGACTTGGTAAAGAACCCTTACCTGATTTGATTCTATTCAATGGAGGTTCTCTCAAGCCTGAATTTTTACAGGAGAGAATCAGAAGTGCCATCAGAAAATGGTTTGCCTTTGATGATATCTCTGTTCCAAAGGTGCTTTTAAATCCTGATCCTGATTTCTCAGTTGCACTTGGTGCCTCATACTATGGACTTGTCAAGCAGGGTAGGGGAGTGAAGGTTGGAAGCGGAAGTCCAAGAAGTTACTATATTGGGATTGCCAAAAAAGAGGATAATGCCCCATTATCAATTTATAAAGAGCAACCGTTCAATAATACAAATAATCAGGCTGTTTGCATTGTGGAGCGAGGACTTGATGAGGGGTCTGCTATTAATCTTCCGGAAATGAAATTTGACGTCATTACAAATCAACCAGTTGCATTTACTATATTCAGTTCCAGTTTTCGTTCCGGCGATCGAAGTGGAGATATTGTTGATATTGATGACTCTCTAACTCCCATGACTCCTCTTCAAACTATAGTCAGATTTGGGAAAAAAGGCGAAAGGAGCGATGTTCCAGTAACTATTGAACCAGAATATACTGAGATGGGTACTCTGTCAATATGGTGTCGTTCTTCTATAAGTAACCATAGATGGAAGCTGCAGTTTCAACTCCGTGACTCTTTAACAGGAGAATCTAAGGATACTGAAATATTTGATAATTCACTTGTAGAAGATGCTTGTTTGCTCATAGACAAAATCTTTACTGAAATCACAGAAAAGAGTTCAGATATTCAGATGGTTATTAGACAATTAGAAACAATGGTTGACAGAAAAAAAAGTGGTTGGCCACTCTCTTTTTTAAGATCTGTTGCTGATCGTCTGATTGAAAATGCTGATTTAAGAAAAAACAGTCCTGATCATGAAGTTAGATGGCTTAATTTAACAGGATTCTGTATTCGTCCAGGTTTTGGTGATGCGTTTGATCAGGAGAGAATCAGGCAGTTGTGGAAAGTATATTTAGCGGGTTTGATATTTCCCAAGTTTAAACAAAATGCTTTAGAGTGGTGGATATTCTGCAGAAGAATTGCGGGAGGACTTAATGCTGGACAACAACGTCTGTTTTTTCAGAATATTACACCTTATTTATTGTCTGAGAGTAATACACGTAAGGCTTGTTCTCCTCAGGAGAGGATAGAGATATGGATGGCTGCTGCAAACATGGAGCGACTTCTTGTAAAAGATAAAATCTCTTTGGCAAGAAAACTTATTTCCACTTTAAAGCCTGGGAAAACACCAAAGCAGTTTTTCTGGATTCTTTCAAGAATTGGGGCAAGAGAGTTACTGTATGGGTCTGTTGATAGAGTCGTTTCTGCCAAAGAGGTGTCAAGCTGGATAAAAAAGATTTATAAAATGGAGTGGAGATCAACGGATCCAGTTGTTTTAGCAATTCCTCAGATAATGCGAAAAACCGGAGATAGAACAAGGGATGTTGAAGATGAGTTGGTGTCTATGGTAATTCCATGGCTAAAACAGATGCAAGCCACTGAATCATCTTTAAAGATGATTCAGCATGTAGTCCCTATAAAATCGTTTGAAGAGAGCATGATCTATGGTGAGAGTCTCCCACATGGACTTGTTCTAAAAGATACTTTATCTGTAAGACTGCTCAGTTTTAAAAAACACTTATAAAAACCCTGCCAGAAAAAAAATTTTATATTAAAAAGTATTGACATTAATTTTTCATGACTGTATATTAGCCAAATCTTTTTGAGAGCAGTTCTTTTGTGATAGAGACTGTCTTAAAAAGATTTTTTAATTTTAGTATTTCTTTATGTAAAAATTATTTTTAGAGTTTGATCTTTGAAAACTGGTTAGTGATTATTAATGAGTAGTGACTTTTTTAGGAATAATCTTAAAGTTATTATAAGAGAGAAGCAGATAATAATACGAGTATGAATTTGTACTTATGATAAGTATTTGTATTATAAGGTTAGAAAGCTGAAGAAAAAAACTGGAGAGTTTGATTCTGGCTCAGAATGAACGCTGGCGGCGTGCTTAACA
>CAXNND010000209.1:0-4574 GCA_964203105.1 Desulfamplus sp. | reverse complement strand
GAACTGCAACACAGGCAAGCCTTATCCCTGAAGACTCTTTTTCAGTAGAGATATTGTCGTGAGGTGTTGGTGGAATTTTATCAGGCTCTATTGCCCAAATAATACAGCCGCCGCAGATACCATTACCGCCGCACGGTGTCTCAATATGTATTTTTGATCGCTCCAGAGCAGAGTGGAGAGTTTCACCGTCATTAGTCTCAACAGTTACCTGCACTGGCTCTACAAAAATATTGACCATACTATGTTATTTTACGCTCTTTCTTGATGCTGTTATATGCCTCTTGAATCTCCCTGAACTTATCTCCTGCAAATTTTATAAATTCTTCAGGAAGTCCTTTTGAGGCAATTTTGTCAGGATGGTATTCGGCAACCAATTTCCTGTACTGTTTTTTAATCTCCTCGTTGGAAGCATTTTGATCACACTGAAGTACTGCATAAAACCGGTTGGATTCCCTGATATACCTTGACTTCAACATTGCATAGTCTGTAGGGGAGTAGCTGAAAATCCTGGCTGCACTTAACAGCAAGCGATCCTCTTCTGGAGTTATTCCTCCATCTGAGGCAGATACCCTGAAAAGTATATCCATCATCAGATCAATAATACGAGGCTGACTGCTGAAAGCACGGTAAAACTGGGTAGCAAATGCCTCAAAGTTTTCAGGTGAATTGATAGCCTGCCGGAAAATACTGATAGCACTCTGTCTGCTCTGGGCATCCAAATGAAGATCATTGAGCATAAATGCGTCAATAGATTCAATCTCCCTCTCTGAAACTCTGCCATCAGCCTTGGCAATTTTTGCAAGCATGGAAAAGGCTGCCACAAAAAAGGTCAACTGTGCCTCCTCACCATAGGAAAGTCTCTGATATATACTTGTATCCAATATATAATTGTCATTTTTTTTATCGACAAATGTATGACCAAAAGCTGCTCCTGCTACAGCACCAATAGGACCTCCAATCATAAATCCGATAGTGCCACCCACCATTTTTCCAAGCCATCCCATAGTTTAGATATCCTTTAAAAATATTTAATATTTCTTGTATCCAATCAAGAATTTATCTATGATATAAACATGTTCAACATCAACGTAGCAGTCCACTTGAAACTTGAAGATATATCCTGATTGACCAATTAAATTAATTAACCTGTAAATTGTTAAAGAGGTAAAATGGCTGTAATATATCTCACTGGAATTACCATTGCAATGCTCAATATTACCGGCATAGGCTTTGTTATCTTCATGATCCTTTTTACACAGCATTCGGGCAGCAAGTTGAAAAAGGCAACTTTTAGGAAAAAAAGCATTGCCAAGGACACCATACAAAATGGTATTGACAAGGTCTCCACATCTGAAAAAAGAATCAGCAGCCCGGGATCAGACCAAAACAGAATAAATCGTACCGTGTCGGCTAACCAGGGATTACCAACAGCAGAAAAAATATCAACACCAGTGGTCAATGAGGTCACAATAGCATCAGTTACAGCAGCCACTGCTCTCGGAGCAGCCGCATCTACTAACGCAACCGGAACAGGAACAGGTGAATCAAGTGGCAATACTAAACGCAGTGACGATTTTGATAATATTGATGATATATTAGATGATCTTGATCTGAGCGATTTTGATGACCTGAATCTTGATGATTTCAACTGAGCACTACCATTTTACTTTCCGTTTCCTGTCTCTTTGTATCTCTGTTTTTTCTATCCGGTTTTTTTGGCTGGCCAGCTTTTCCTTTTTTCCTTCTGCTTTACAGCAGCACAGCGTGTCTCAATTGATCCAGCACCAAAAAGAGCAATTATCTCCTGAAACAGGGCAGGAGCAGGAGTCAGTCTGTTTTCATGGGAAATTTGTACAACAACTGAGGCACTTTCTGAAACCCTAATCTCAATAAATCCTGTGCAATTTCCCGGGTATTTACCAAAAATATGTTTAAGTTTATTAAGTCCTTGTTCATTTGCACTCTCATCTCCATTAAAGGCATTTACCTTGATGATTATGCTGGCTGCCCACTCCTTTTCAGCCATCTCCATTGGCACTATTGAATCTGCAAGAAGTTTTACACTGTTCTCTTTTTTCTGTACCTCTGCCTGAACAATTACTGACTCCTCATTTGCAATAATCTGACTGCTTTGGGCATAAACTTCAGGAAAGACAACCACCTCCACACTTCCATAGGTATCTTCAAGTGCAGTAAATGCCATTGTGTCGCCTTTTTTTGTCTGCAACACCTTTACAGGACGGATTGTTCCACCCATTCGTACTGTCAGTTTATCGTTTATCTCATTAAGATTCAACGAGTTGACATTGGCATATCTTGAAATTATCTCCCTGTATTTATCAAGAGGGTGTCCTGTAACGTAAAAGCCAAGAGTCTCCTTTTCCATGGCAAGCAGTTCACTTGAGTCCCACTCCTCAATATCTGGCAATTTAGGTATGGTTACAGGTGCAGAAGATGTTCCATCCATGGAGGAGAAAAGATCCATCTGGGCATCAGCTTTCTCCTTCTGTATCCTGTTGCCATGATCCAGTGCACTCTCTACAGCAACCATCAACTGGCTTCTCTTCGCCCCTGTTGAGTCAAAAGCCCCGCATTTTATAAGTGCCTCTACAACCCTTTTATTCACCTTGCCAATATTTACCCGTTCACAGAAATCATATATTGAGGCAAATTTCCCAGCTTCAATCCTTGCAGCCGCAATTGATTCAATAGCAGCAGAACCGACATTCTTGACCGCTGCCATGCCAAACCTGATGGCATCTTTGGTTACGGTAAAGCCGGCATCACTCTCATTCACATCAGGCGGGAGCACCTTGATGGTATGGCTTCGACACTCATCAATGAATTTGACAACACTCTCTGAGTTGCCCATTTCACTGCTCATCAATGCAGCCATGTATTCTCGCTGATAGTGTGCCTTGAGATAGGCGGTCTGAAAACAGATCAGTGCATAGGCAGCACTATGTGATTTGTTAAAGCCATAACCTCCGAACTTCTCCATGAGATCAAAGAGTTCAGAAGCCTTTTTCTCGGAGAGTTTGTTCTCTTTTGCACCTTTGAGAAAGAGACCTCTGTGCTCATCCATCATTGAGGCTATCTTTTTCCCCATGGCTTTTCTCAAGCCGTCTGCATCTGCCATTGAGTAGTTGGCAAGCACACCGGCGATCTTCATCACCTGTTCCTGATAGAGAATTACGCCATAAGTCTCTTTAAGAATCGGCTCAAGCTCGGGAAACAGATATTCAACCGGCTCGCGTCCATGCTTTCGCTCCACATAGGAGTCAGCCATACCACTATCAAGGGGACCAGGGCGATAGAGGGCAACAAGTGCAACAATATCGCTGAAACAGGCGGGCTGCAATCTTGCAATCAGCTCCTTCATGCCTGAACTTTCAAGCTGGAACACACCTGTTGTATCTGCCCTTGAAAGCAGCTCGTATGTGGCTTTGTCTGACAAATCAAGATCAAGAAGATCAGGAATCAGGGACTCACGACCATATCGTTCTGCTGATTTTCTGATAAGTTCAATAGTGTTTTTAATGACGGTAAGGTTGCGAAGCCCCAAAAAATCAAATTTGACAAGACCTAATTTTTCAACATAGTTCATGTCAAACTGTGTTACAACCTCGCCCTCCTTACCCCGATAGAGTGGCAGATACTCAACAAGCGGTTTGTCTGAAATCACGACCCCTGCAGCATGGGTTGATGCGTGACGTGGCAGCCCCTCAAGCAGAAGTGATATGTCAATCATCTCCTGCTTTACCGGATTTTCCCTTGCCTTTTCAAGAATCTCGGGCACATCGTCAAGAGCCTGCTGCAAAGTGACCTTGGGTCCTTCAGGAACCATTTTTGCTATTTCGTCAACTTCAGGAAGGGGAACGCCAAGTGCCCTGCCAACATCCCTGAGAACAGCCTTTGCCTTGAGCTTTCCAAAGGTTATTATCTGGGAGACATAATCACCTCCGCCATAACGCTGAATCACATATTGATAGACCTGCTCTCTGCCTTCAATGCAGAAATCAACATCAATATCAGGCATACTGATACGGGCAGGATTCAGGAAACGCTCAAAGATAAGACCATGTTCAATCGGGTCTAAAGCTGTAATCTCCATTGAATAGGCAACCATGCTTCCGGCAGCAGAGCCACGACCAGGACCTACTGGAATATCATGCTCTCTTGAGTAGCGGATAAAATCTGCCACAATCAGAAAATATCCCGGAAAACCCATATTGAGAATTACGCCAATCTCATAATCAAGGCGTTCTCTGTAAAGTTTTTCATCAGCCTCACTAAACCCTGTATTTTTCTTTTTAATAACAGAAAGACGCTTTTCAAAGCCTTCTCTGACCTGACGATCAAATATCTGGTCAACAGTTTCATCTGAGGTGTTTATTTGATTCGCTGCTTGACAGGCATTAGTAGTTTCATCTTCCGTAGTAATCTTACCCGTGGTAGTTGTTTGGCTGGCAGGAAGGGTGTATCTTGGGAAATGGTAGGTTTTGTTGTCAAACTCCACATTGCACATATCAACAATGTGGCAGGTGTTCTCAATTGCACCCTGATATTTACCA
>CAXNND010000208.1:0-4583 GCA_964203105.1 Desulfamplus sp. | reverse complement strand
AAATTTCTATCCTTTGCTCCTGCAATGACTATCTCCGCCCGTACAGGTTTAAGAACCCACAAGATTTTTGACATGGTTGCAAGTATCTATAAAGAGTACACCCACCGTATTAACACGGGTCTTTTGAACAGGATTATTGAGGAGGCTGTTTTCCGCTCAGAGCCACCACTTCATAAGGGCAAACGGCTTAAATTCTATTATGCCACCCAGGTAGCTGTCAAACCGCCCACTATTGTCTGTTTTGTCAACTATCCTGATGCAGTTCATTTTTCTTATAAACGATATCTTATGAATCAGATACGTGAGATCGCAGAACTCGGACAGACTCCGATAAACCTCTATTTCAGGGAGCGAACAGGCAAAATTGATTTCTCAGAGAGAATTACAAATACACCAGCCAACAAACGATATGCCGAGAAAAAAAAGCGTAAAATCGTAAAGAGAAAAAAAGAGCGTGAGATTCAGCAGCAGCGTAAAAAAGAGAGGGAGACAAAAGACAGCCAGAATAGTTTTTAGGTGGTAACTCCCAAAGGGGCTTGTGTCGCGATAAACGAATATACAACCCTTGAATTTTATCGTATTTTTTGATATTGGTTTCCATGAAAAATGTCAATTTATGACAATCAGCAATCTGTATGATTAATAAGAATTCAAACAATAATAATCCGGAGGCGTTAATATGAAAGAGGTAGTAATTGTAAGCGGTGTGAGAACACCTGTAGGAGCTTTTGGAGGCTCCTTAAAAGCACTTTCTGTTGTTGAGCTTGGTTCCATTGTAATGAAAAACGTGCTCAAACGGGCAGGTTTAAAACCTGTAGCAGATGAAAAGGCAAAAGCCTATGGACCGGGCTCTCTTAAAGATCAGTCCATGATTGATCTTGAGAAAAAAGGATATGATTATGATAATGGTCTGACACCAATTCATATTGATGAAGTTATCATGGGTAATGTTCTTCAGGCAGGTCAGGGTCAGAACACAGCTCGTCAGGCAATGATTGCCGCCGGTATTCCACGCCACACCACAGCATTTACAGTCAACAAGATATGCGGGTCAGGTCTGAAGGCGATTGCACTTGCAGCTCAGGCTATCAAGGCTGGAGATGCAGATGTTGTGCTTGCAGGCGGTCAGGAGAGCATGAGTAATGCTCCAATGGCACTTCTGAAAGCCAGATGGGGACACCGGATGGAGCTTACAGGTGTTGGCGATATCCATGATCTTATGGTCTATGATGGTCTTTATGAGATTTTCTATGGCTACCACATGGGTCTGACTGCTGAAAATATTGTTGAAAAATATGGCATCACCCGCAAGGAGCAGGACGAACTTGCACTTTTGAGCCATAACCGTGCCTTTGCTGCCGTGAATGACGGTACATTTGCTCAGGAGATTGTCCCTGTCATTATCGCATCAAAGAAAAAAGAGATAGTGGTTGATAAGGATGAGCGTCCAATGGAGACAAGTCTGGATCAGCTTGGCAAACTCAAACCTGCATTCAAAAAAGATGGCAGTGTTACAGCCGGTAATGCCTCCGGTATAAATGATGGTGCTGCGGCTGTTTTGCTTATGAGCGAGGAGAAGGCTGATTCATTGGGGCTTGAAAAACTCGCACGCGTCAAAACCTTTGCATCTGGAGGTCTTGATCCTGCCTATATGGGTCTTGGTCCTGTACCTGCGGTCAGAATGGCTCTTGAACGTGCTAAAATGACAATCGGCGATATTGATCTTATTGAACTGAACGAGGCTTTTGCAGCCCAGGCAATTGGATGTATCAGAGAGCTTGGCATTGACGTCCAAAAGCCAAATGAGCTTGGAAGCGGTATCTCTCTTGGACATCCAATCGGGTGTACTGGTGCACGTCAGATGGTTACAGCAATTCATCAGATGAAGAGAAAGGGCTACTCCACTGGTCTTATATCCATGTGTATCGGCGGTGGCATGGGTATGGCTATGGTTATTGAAAAATAAATTGTTTTGATTATCAATAGGGATATTTATTATGAATATCAGCAGAAAACTTGGAATTATGGTATTTAGTGCAGTGCCGGCAATTATTGGTGGCGGTATAGTGTATCACTTTTTTGGCAACTTTACCCAAGTGATCATTTATGAGATTCTTCTGCTGCTGGCTACATTGGGATGTATCAGCCGATAGTAATTTTATATTACCTCTCTCCAGAAGATGGGGTGTATATAAAACATAAAAAAAGACAAAACAACAAATCTAATATAAAAAAACTCCTTCAGTAACTTAAACTAATGCAGAAGGAGTTTTTTTATGTAAATAGTTTTAATAGATAGCCCTCTTCAGTGGAGAGGGAAGATTGAAAAAACAACGGGGGCGCGGATTGGAACAAGATAAAAATGTGACTACTATTGAGAAGGAGATGACACACTCCTATCTTGAGTATGCCATGAGTGTTATCATCGGCAGAGCTTTGCCGGATGTCAGGGATGGATTAAAACCCGTCCACCGCAGAGCACTTTTTGCCATGAGGCAGTTGAGGAATGACTGGAACAAACCCTATAAAAAATCTGCCCGTGTGGTTGGTGATGTTATCGGTAAATATCACCCACACGGAGATACAGCAGTTTATGATACTATTGTTCGTATGGCTCAGGATTTTTCCCTTCGTTATACCCTTGTGGATGGTCAGGGAAACTTTGGCTCAGTGGATGGAGACTCTCCGGCAGCCATGAGGTACACAGAGATAAGGATGAGAAAGCTTGCTCATCTTATGCTTGCAGATATTGAAAAAGAGACTGTTGACTGGATTCCCAACTATGATGAGACCTTGGAAGAGCCATCTGTCTTTCCTACAAAATTTCCGGCACTGCTTGTCAATGGCTCTTCCGGTATTGCCGTTGGAATGACCACAAATATCCCACCCCATAACATCAGTGAAGTTTCAGATGGAATAACAGCACTTTTAGATAATCCTGATATGGAAATACAGGAACTTATGAATTACATTCCAGGTCCTGATTTTCCGACATCCGGTATAATTCACGGGAAAAAAGGGATTTATGATGCCTACACCACTGGTCGTGGAGTTATTACAATCAGGGCAAAAATGGAGGTTGAGGTAAACAGCAAAATCCAGCGAGAGACCATTGTTGTAACAGAACTGCCATATCAGGTGAACAAGGCTAAATTAGTTGAAAAGATTGATGAGCTGATGCGGGAAAAGGTGATTGAGGGGGCTGCATTTGTCCGTGATGAGTCTGACCGCGACGGGATGCGAATTGCCATTGGATTAAAAAAGGATCAGATTGCAGATGTTGTTATAAACCAGCTCTATAAACACACCAACATGCAGTCAAGTTTTGGAATTATATTCCTTGCAGTTATAAATAAACGCCCCCAACTTTTTAATATCAAGCAGATACTTGAACAGTTTATCAAGTATCGAAAAGAGGTTATAACCAGAAGAACCATCTTTGATCTCAGAAAGGCTGAAGAGCGGGCACATATCCTGGAAGGACTAAAAAAAGCACTGGATCATTTGGATGCAGTAGTGGCACTTATAAGAGCATCCACCTCTCCTGAAGAGGCTAAAAAGGGGTTAATGACCACAGAACCATTCGTTTTTTCAGAATATCAGGCACAGGCTATTTTAGAGATGAGACTTCAAAGATTGACAGGGCTTGAAAGGGATAAAATTGATGAAGAGTATCTTGCTCTTGTGAAAGATATCAACTGGTTCAGGGAAATTCTTGCAAGTGAAGATGTGGTTAAAGGAATCATAAGAGATGAGATTGCCGAGATGAAGGCAGAATTCGGAGATCCTCGTCGAACCGAAATTGTTGAGCATTCAGGAGATATAAACATTGAAGATTTGATCGCCGAAGAGGATATGGTCGTAACAATCTCCAGAACCGGATATATCAAGAGAAATCCTGTAACCCTTTATGAGATTCAGAATCGCGGGGGCAAGGGTAAAACTGCAATGGGAACCAAGGAAGATGATTTTGTCGAGCATCTTTTTGTAGCATCAACCCACCACACCTTTTTGTTCATCACCAATTTTGGAAAGGTATATCAGAAAAAGGTCTATGATATTCCAATGGCAGGACGCACAACTCTTGGCAAGGCAATTGTCAATCTGCTCAACTTTGACGAGGGGGAAAAACTTGCAACAGTTCTTACTGTTCCTCAATTTGAAGAGGGAAAATATGTTATCATGGCAACTAAAAAAGGGCTTGTTAAGAAAAGTGATTTGATGTCTTATTCAAGATCTAAGTCAGATGGATTGATTGGTATAAAGTTAGTAGAGGGTGATGAACTTATTGCTGCACGAATAAGTGATGGCACTATGGATATTTTTCTTGGTTCAAAGGCTGGAAAAGTTATACGTTTTAATGAAGAGAAGGTTCGTTCTATGGGAAGAAGCTCCATGGGAGTCAGAGGTATGAGAATAGTAAAAAGCGATGATCAGGTTGTCGGAATGGAGGCACTAAGTCATGGTCGAACTCTTCTTACTGTTACCGAAAACGGATATGGGAAAAGAACCAGAATTGAAGAATACAATTCACAGGCTCGTGGTGGACAAGGGGTTTTTTCGATCAAGACATCACAACGCAA
>CAXNND010000207.1:0-4585 GCA_964203105.1 Desulfamplus sp. | reverse complement strand
TTATCAATATAAGAATTTTTTTAAATTAAAAAGATGGCAGAGGTTAAACCTAAAAAGATTACACTCAAATCAATATGGAACAACATAATGAAAAACATGAGATATTTAGAGGATGTTGCAACTTTAACTCTTGACAAAGAGGCGTGTGTCGGGTGCAGTTTGTGCACTGTAGTATGTCCTCACGGTGTTTTTGAGATCAGAGATTACAAGGCTGTAATTGTTGATCTTGATGGCTGCATGGAGTGTGGGGCATGTGTGAACAACTGCCCTGTAAATGCAATCAGGGTAACTCCAGGAGTCGGATGAGCTGAATATATTATCCAGGTCTGGATAAAGGGAAAAGAAAATGCGTCATGCGGTGGTCTAAGTGGATGCTGTTGAATAACAAGATTTCAAGGTGTATTGAGATTTTTCAAGTCGTAGTTAATTATGATTAAATGATAAAAAGGAGAAAATTATGGCAAAACCTGAAGAGATGTATCAATGTCAGACCGTAAACTGCGGGTATATCTATAATCCTGATAAAGGTGATAAAAAGGGGAAAATTCCCAAGGACACACAGTTTAATGATTTGCCAGATGAGTGGAGATGTCCGATTTGCGGAGCGAGCAAAAAAGCATTTAAAGCACTTGGATAGAGCTTTTAAATCCTTCTGGTGGGTTACAAACTAACAATCAAAACTTAGGTGCTCCACTTTTGTTTTTCCTGTGAAAAGGGTGGGCACAGTGTAGCACCTGATTTGTTTAACAGGTATGTTTGTTTTGTCAGCCCAAAAATAAATTTTGCATCAAAATCATTTATGAGCAGACCAGTTCATGAGCCGCTATTCTGCCCAAGTTTCTTATCAAATGCCTGCCTTATTTTATCTAACAGTTCAGGCATAGGGGCAGGTTTCATGACATAGTCAAACGCTCCAAGCTGCATCCCTGTGATACCAAACTCCACTGAAACATGACCTGTAAGCATGATAACTTCCACCTCCGGTTTTTTGAGTTTAATCTGCTTGAGGGTTTCAATACCGTCAATACCTGGCATTTTAATATCCAGCACTACCACGTCAAAATCTTTCTTATCAAGAATTTCAAGTGCCCTGGTGCCATTTTCTGCACCTTCAGCATACATTTTTCTGCTAATTAATCTCTTGACAATTGTTTCTCTAAAATCATCTTCATCGTCAACAATCAATACCCTCAATTCGTTCATGCTTCACCTTCTTTTATAAGAAAAAATATTTTTTATAACCAGAGAGTGCCGGAAACAAAATTTGATATTTTTAAATAGCCCTAAAGACTCTCAATTCTTGCCACCATACATCCTGGCCTGATTTTAGAAATATCAGTAATAGCACTTGAGTTCTCCTTGCCGATATTTTCTACCACAATTTCAGAGACAACATCACCTGATTCATTTACAAGGTTAAGCCTTTCACCAGCTTCAAGTCCATGATTTTTACCAAGTCCAAAAAAAATTTCAAAACCACGTTCATGCCTTATGACCCTGTATATTTCTGCAAAGCCCTTTTGAGCCATATCGGCATAGATTTTTCCTGATACAATAAAAACCAATCCCCCTGAAATCAAAATAATTGGCAAGAAAGCAATAGATATAGACCACGGTGAGATACCTGTAAATCTTTTTATAAAAGATAGATCGCTTTGTCTCAATGCTTTAGCATCGCTATAAACATTGACTGTATATGTGCAGAGTTTTTCAAGTTTTTCAAGCTTTTCAGGTTTAATATCTGAGAGGTCACTGAAAATGATTTTTATAGAATACTTTCCAGGTTGTAAATAGGAATTTGCCTTTAGCTCCCCTCTCCACATCCCTTCACCAAGCCAATATCCTGAAAACAGTTTTTCATCAAACGAGATTGTTAATTCAGGTGAATTTGATGTAAATCCAATATCATTGATACTTTTAACATTACCATAAATTTTCCCTACCACCTCTAAGGATCGCCCCGTTATTATATCAAGGTCATTATTTGGTTTTCTATAAGATGAAATCAGTGTATCAAAAATCCCGACAATTGCGATAATAGATGCCAAAATACATATTCTGCCAAAAATAACTCTATTGTTCATCAATTTGCTGCTATCCATATATATCATGTCTATAACTCCCCTCTATTTTTTTGGCTTGCGATATACGACATAGTTTTCATGATATTATAATGTGCTTTTAATGAGATTAAGGCTATTTATATTTATTGCGGTAAAAATACAGTGAGAACTATGAGAAATAAAGAAGACAGCAGACTATGCTCAAATGGGCGAATGGGCATAACCGCTGTCTCCTATAGGGCGATGGCAACCGCCTTGGAACTATTTTTTGAAAAGGTCTGTTGTGGTGATATTCATCATACGCAGGGCTTTACCCGGCTGTTTGTAGTAAATTCTAACTTCGTCACCTGCTGCCCATGTCTGATCAGGCAGTGCAAAATACTCTTCCGGCAGGGAGAAGGTTACAAGAATTTTCTGGCGTTTGGAAAAGATCTGGATTGTTTTTGCATTTTTGTCAACAATCGGGAACTTCTTGTCTCTTACAAGCGAACTGTCTTTGGATACATTATCCTTTTTCTCAATGAGCGTGTAGGCAATCTCTTTAAACTGCTGTGTGGCAGTATCAAAGATGTTTATGGTGTTTTTATCAACATCTAATTTCATTCTCTGACCAACTGAAGGGTGTGCTCCCATCTCATTCTTGTCTTCAGGAGTTGTAAAGACAACCGGAGGAAGAATGGTATATTCTGGCTTTCCCTTTACAATACTTTTATCTTCAATAAATGTTACTTTTTTATTTTCCTTATCATATGCAATCACTCGTCCCTGAATAACCTTACCCTCATCATTGCAGCCTGTGATCAGCATCACGACTGCCATTGCGAGTGCGAGTCCGACAAATCTTCTCATATTGATCTCCTTAAATATATGTTCTGGTTTTCATATATGGTTATAGTCTATTTTAAAATATATATTTGTATAATAATATTGGTGGTCCAACTTCTAATTTTTCTTCTTTGCAGCAACTTCTGCCCTTGCACCCTGAACCATCTTTATCGTTATGTAAAGAGACATGGCAAAAACAAGTCCAAGTACCAATGCAGTAGAAGAGTTATCTAAAAGCACCTTGTAATCAGGCATCTCTTTGGCAAGAAGTTTTAAAATGATTGACAATGCACAGCCAATAACAGCAAGACCGAATACAATACGGATGCCGTATCCCTTGATATATTTTGTGGCTACAGTTCCGACCTGGGCACCGATTGCTGCACCGACGAGCATGATAATTGCAGCCACAAGCTCTGTACGTCCCTTCATGGTGTAGGTGAATGCACCGTAAAGACCTGAAATCATAACCTCAAAAAGGTCGGTTCCAACTGCTACATGGGTCGGGCATCCCAAAAGATAAATCAGGGATGGCATACGGATAAGACCACCGCCAATACCAAGGATACCTGCAATCCAGCCTGTTGCAAAACTTATTAATATAGGAAGCCATGCTGAACAGGTTATGCCGGCTTCTTTAAGGTGAACCATAGGTGGAATATGGATTTTGTGCAGGGTTTTATGCCACTCTATACCAGTTGATAGGGGATCTACCTCTTCACCTCTGGCACGTGCCTGTCTGTCTTTTCTCATCTTTTTTGCCACATCAGCAAAAACCATCCATGCAATGAGACCAAGAAGAACAAGGTAGAGAATACGGACAACAAACTCAACGTTGCCAATTCTCTCAAGCCACATGATCATCTGTGCACCAACCTCAAAACCAACGATGGTACCCACAAGCATTATCATGCCAAGTTTGTAGTCAACGTTTCCGAACTTCCCGTGACGCATCGTGGAAATCAGGGATTTCCCCGCCATGTGGGCAATGTCGGTTCCAATTGCAAATGCCATTGGAAAACCAAGTATATTAAGACCGGGTGTTACCATCCACGCACCACCCATACCGAAAAATCCGCCAATAACTCCTACGCCAACGCCGAGAATGATCAAACCCGGCCAAAAAATTGTAACACCAGAAATAGGCATCAATACATATAGCCAATCCATAAATATATCCTCCATTTGTTAAAGTAGTATCAGTGTTAAGCCCAAAAAACAGTATCAGGCAGCAGATCCACAGTATTAGTGTTCCGCGAGCTCCCTGTGTTCCAGATCGATGCCGATGCCTTTCATAACAACATCTGCCATAGTGCCGAAAAGAAGACCGATTAAAGGTATTAATATGATTGTAAGCAGGGCAAAATAAAAATGGCTCTCATTGTAAAGAGTTCCCCACGCTTTCAGAACACCTGTAAGCCCTCTGGTGTCCGCTACAATTACCACAAGTGCTGCCGGCGGGCCCGAGGCAAGAACTGCCTGAGGCAGAAGGACGCACATCATGATAACAAGACTGCTGATTTTCATCCAAATTCCTTTCATCTTTCCTTTCATTGTTTCCTCCAGATTAATTTTGTTTAAAGTTAAATACATTAAAATTTTGTTTGCCTTATGTTCAAAGCCTTTTATCTATGACTTTGGGTTCTGAAGTTATTTCTGTGTTGGGTAATACCAAGTTTCGTGCCATGATGGTCAAA